>CAKOYL010000014.1 GCA_934130705.1 uncultured Clostridia bacterium | reverse complement strand
TACATAGTGTAGCCTGTCTCGAGTGAGTGTATTGGGATTAGTTTATACGGAGTAGAAATTATTTTGGCCAAATGTTTTTTGCTTTAACTTATGAAATTTCACTTGCAAAAAAGACTAGTAAACTTGTAAAAGTATGTTAAGGAAAACTTCTAGAATGTTTGCTTTGCCAAAAGCTTGAAAATCTAGGGATTAAGGTACGGATTTAAGTGGCGATCTGGTGACTAAATATAACTTAGTTATTTCCCTTAAACGGAAACGGCTATAACAGTAATGTTAAGCGGGAAGTAGAGAAATTCAACTAGACCTAAACCGTAAAATTTACTTAGATTTTTACCATCTAAAACTTTATTAAATAGAAATTAAGTTTAATTCAAGCTTAAAGCTTGTCTTTAATTTTATTAGGGAAGAGGAAAAATGAAAAAAAGTCAAGAAAATAAAAAAGAGCACTCGAATATAAAATGGATAGTTCAATCATTTATAATGACATTTATATTATCAATGATATTTTCATATATATCAACAAATGGCGTGTCAAATTTAAGTTTATTACCAGCAATATTAATATTGATATTAGTTGTTCTAATAGGAATATTTTTTGATATTATAGGTGTAGCTGTTACTGTTGCAAATGAAGAAGAATTTCATGCAAAGGCAACAAAAAAGGTAGTGGGTTCAAAAGATTCTATAAAATTAATAAAAAATGCTCCTAAAGTTGCTAATATTTGTGCAGATGTTATAGGAGATATATGTGGGGTTTTAAGTGGAGCTATTAGTGCAATGATTGCTATGAAAATAGGAACAGAGCTAAAGTTACCATTTGATATACAGTTTATATTAAGTGCGTTAGTATCAGCTATAACTGTTAGTGGAAAGGCGTTTGGAAAAGATATTGCTAATAAGAAGTCTACAGTAATTGTACATAAGGTTGGTATAATTTTAAATAAATTTAGTAAAAAATAGAAAACAGCATCAAATCATATCAGATTTGATGCTGTTTTATTAATTCATTTCTTTTATTTCAGAATTAAAATTGGATAAAGGAATACTATTAAAATATATTTTTTCTGGAGCTATATCCTCTCCGGTACTCCATTTTAAAGTGATTCCAAAAACAGTAACTCTTTTAAAATTTTCTTTATTTCTTAGATTTTTATAATAATCAAATTTCAACATTTCTTTCATGTCATATATTTTTTCTTCATTATTTTTGAATTTTATATATAGTAAAAAATTTTCTAATGCTTTTACTTCAATAGGTTGTTCTTCTATTGGTTTATTCATTATATTCCCCCCTTAATATAAATACTATTTTAAAGGTGCAATTGTAAAAGTACCATTTCCTGATTGCAACATATTCCATAATGTAACTAAATCTTCTTTTCTTATCTCAATCCATGCTTCAACTAATTTCTTTTGCTTGTTTGGAATTGAGCCAGACAATATATTTCCATTAAAATTACATCTAAATTCAGCGTATTGAATATGTATGTGTGGTAAATGGTGTTTATCAGTATCATTAAAATACATACTTACAATTATACCATAAAATTGAGAAATAATTGGCAATAACTATCACCTCCTTTATTATAGCATTTTAAAATAATATTATCAATAATATTGGAAAAATTTACTATAGAATTATAGTAAATATAAAAGAATGAATTAATGGCATATTTATATCATATTATTTTACATAATGCAATATTTATTTAAAATATTTATAATATTGTTAATAGTAAAAAAATTTGATAAAATAATAAAAAAAGAGAAGAGGAGGAACACGAATGAAAGCATTAATAACAGGAGCGTCTTCAGGAATAGGAAGAGATATGGCTAGAGTACTAGCACAAAAAAATTATGATTTAGTATTGGTAGCAAGAGATGGACAGAAGTTAAAAGAATTAGAAAAAGAATTATCAGAAAATAAAAAGATAAAAATTAGAACAATATCAATAGATTTATCAAAAGAAGAAAATTGCATAGATTTACACAAAGATGTAAAAGATGTGGATATCTTAATTAATAATGCGGGTTTCGGAGATTGTGGGAATTTTACTCACACAGACTTAAATAAAGAACTATCAATGATAAAAACAAACATAATAGCATATCATATCCTAACCAAATTATATTTAGTAGACATGAAAGCAAAAAACAGCGGAAAAATTTTAAATGTTGCCTCAATAGCTGGTTTTATGCCAGGACCATTAATGGCAACATATTATTCAACAAAAGCATATGTAGTAAGACTTTCTGAATCAATAAGAGAAGAATTAAGAAAAGAAAAATCAAAAGTTAAGATTAGTATTTTATGTCCAGGACCTGTTAATACAAATTTTAATAATGTAGCAAATGTAAGGTTTCATATGAGAGAGGCAAATAGTTACAATGTTGCAAAATTTGCAATAGAAAAGTTATTTAAAGGTAAATTTTATATAATTCCTGGATTTGATGTAAAAGCGGGAATATTTTTTAGTCATTTTGTCCCAAGTAGTTTTGTTGCTAAAATAACATATATGGTACAAAAGAAAAAAATTGATGGTTAAAATGTAGAAATACAGCAAAAGCTCTTGACAAATACCCCAAAATAGTGTAAAGTATATTAGCATTACAAAAAAGAGGGTAGTATTTATGGATAAAAAAGTACAAATAAGTATATTATGTGATTTATATGGAAAATTATTAACTCCAAAACAACAAGAATTCTTAAATGACTACTATAATAATGACTTGTCACTATCAGAAATAGCTGAAAATAACCAAATAACTAGA
This sequence comes from uncultured Clostridia bacterium, assembly GCA_934130705.1. The sequence continues at coordinate 17,273 of CAKOYL010000014.1, read as the reverse complement.
CAAGCTGTTAGAGATAACATAAAGAAGGGGGAAAAAAAGCTTTTCGAATATGAAGAAAAGTTGTTATTTATGAAAAGGATGTTGAACCAAGAAAAGAAAATTGAACAAGTTTTGTCAGAATTAACAAAAATACAAAAAAATTCTTCTGATAAGCAAGTTGAAAATATCTTAGAAACAATAAAAAAAGAATTAAATTGTTTAGTGTAGGAGGTAAATAAATGGCTTTTGAAGGATTATCATCTAGATTACAAGAAATAACTAGAAAGTTAAAAGGTAAGGCTAGAATAACAGAATCTGATTTAAAAGAAATGTTAAGAGAAGTAAAACTAGCATTATTAGAAGCAGATGTTAATTATAAAATAGTAAAAGAATTCATAGCAAAAATACAAGAAAAAGCATTAGGGCAAGATGTCATGAAATCTTTAACACCAGGTCAACAAGTTATAAAAATAGTAAAAGATGAACTTGTTGAATTACTAGGTGGAACAGAAAGTAGAGTTAACTTTACATCAAATCCACCAACAATAATAATGTTAGTTGGTTTGCAAGGTTCAGGTAAAACAACGACAGCTGGTAAACTTGCTAATCTATTTAGAAAACAAGGTAAAAAGCCATTATTAGTAGCTTGTGATATTTACAGACCAGCAGCTATTAAACAATTACAAGTTGTTGGAGCACAATTAAATATACCAGTATATGCAAATGAACAATCTAAAGATGTTGTACATATAGCAAAACAAGCTATTAATGTTGCAATGTCAAAACTAAATGATGTAATAATATTAGATACAGCAGGGCGTTTACAAATAGATGAAGCATTAATGGAAGAATTACAAAACGTAAAGAAAAATGTAAAACCACATGAAATACTATTAGTTGTAGATTCTATGACTGGTCAAGAAGCAGTAAATGTTGCACAAACATTTAATGAAAAAGTTGGAATCGATGGTATAGTTCTAACAAAATTAGATGGTGATACACGTGGTGGTGCAGCATTATCAGTAAAGAAAATTACAGGAAAACCTATAAAATTTGCGGCAACAGGAGAAAAATTAAGTGACTTAGAAGTTTTTCACCCAGACAGAATGGCATCAAGAATACTTGGTATGGGAGATATGTTAGCAGTCATTGAAAAAGCGGAAGAAGCTTTTGATATGGAAGAAGCAGAAAAAATAGAAAAGAAAATGAGAAAAAGTGAACTAGACTTAGATGATTATTTGTCACAAATAAGACAGATGAAAAAAATGGGTTCATTTTCATCATTATTAAAACTTATACCAGGAATGAATCAATTTAAAGACCTGAAAATAGATGACAAAGAATTTGTAAAAATTGAAGCAATTATTTGTTCAATGACAAAAAAAGAAAAAAGAAATACAAAATTATTAAATGCAAGTAGAAGAATTAGAATAGCAAAAGGAAGCGGAACAACAGTACAAGACATTAATAAATTCATAAAATCATATGAAATGACACAAAAAATGATGAAGCAAATGAAACAAAATAAAGGTGGCATGAAAAAATTAATGAACAGTATAGACGAAAATTCTTTGAAAAATTTTAAAATATAGTTATTAAATTTAAATTCAACCAAAAAACCAAGGGGGACGTTCTTCCTTTTGGTTGAATTGATAAAATAAATAAAGTTTTCAACCAAAAAAAGAACGTCCCCGTGGTTGAAGTTTTAGGAGGTGAATAATAATGGTAAAAATAAGATTACAAAGAGAAGGAAAGAAAAAAGCTCCTTTCTATCATATAGTTGTAGCAGATTCTAAATGCCCAAGAGATGGAAAAATTATCGAAAAAATAGGAACATACAATCCAATGACAGAACCATCTACAATAGTTTTAGATCAAGAAAAAGTTGCACAATGGATTAAAAATGGTGCAAAACCAACAGATACAGTAAAAGCTCTAATAGAAAAAGCTTCTAAATAGTTTAAAGCAAAAAACTTTAAATATTTTGATTGTATAAGAAGTAACAGAAAGGATAACGAGTGTTATGAAAGAAATTTTAGAGACTATAATATTAAGTTTAGTTGATAATAAAGAAGCCGTTCAAATTAATGAAGTGAATAGCGAAAAATCAGTAGTATTTGAAGTAAAAGTTGCTGAAGAAGATATGGGAAAAGTAATTGGAAAACAAGGTAGACTTGCTAGATCAATAAGAACTGTTGTAAAAGCACTAGCAAGTAAAGAACATAAAAAAGTTACTGTAGAATTTATTGGATAATGGAGTAAGTAAATGCAAGATTTTTTAGAAATTGGTCAAATTGTCAATACATTTGGAATTAAAGGAATGGTGAAAATTAAGCCATTTACAGATGATATTAGAAGATTTGATGATTTAAAAAAAGTATATATTGAAAATAATAAATCTAGAAAAGAATATGAAATCGAAGAAGTTAAATACCACAAAGAAATGGTTTTGATAAAATTCAAAGGTGTTGAAACTGTGGAACAGGCGGAGCTTCTTAGAAATTACTATTTAAAAGTAAAAAGAGAAGATGAGCCTGAACTTGATGATGGAACATTCTATATAGTGGATTTATTAGGATTAGAAGTTTATTCCGATGAAGGCAATTTACTAGGAAAATTGGAAGATATATATAATACGGGAAGTAATGATATTTATGTTGTGAAAAATGAACTTGGAAAACAATTATTATTACCAGCCATATCTGATGTTATTAAAGATATTAATCTTGACGAAAAAAGAATAGTTGTACATATTTTAAATGGTTTAATTTAATTTTAAGGAGAGAAAAATGCAATTTGATGTTTTAACACTTTTTCCGGAAATGTTTAAATCTTTAGATGAGAGCATTATTGGAAGAGCAAAAGAAAAGGGACTAATAAATATTAATTTAGTAAATATTAGAGATTTTTCAAAAAACAAACATAAAAAAGTAGATGATACTCCTTATGGTGGTGGAGCAGGAATGGTTATGATGCCAGATGTAGTATATGATGCTTATAAATCTTTAAAAGCGGAAAATGCTAGAGTAATATATATGTCTCCACAAGGGCAAAAATTAAATCAATCAAAAGTAGTAGAATTATCACAAGAAAAACATATCGTACTTCTTTGTGGTCATTATGAAGGAATAGACCAAAGAGTAATTGATGAAATTGTTGACGAAGAAATTTCAGTAGGAGATTATGTCTTAACTGGAGGGGAACTTCCAGCAATGATATTAATTGATAGTGTAAGTAGATATATAGAAGGAGTTTTGAAAGAGGACTCAACAAAAGAAGAATCATTTTCAGAAGGACTTTTAGAATATCCACAATATACTAGACCAGAAATTTTCAATGGAAACAAAGTACCAGAAGTATTGCTCTCAGGTCATCATGAGAATATTGACAAATGGAGAAGAGAACAAAGTTTGAAAATAACAAAGAAAAAAAGGCCAGACCTTTTTAAAAATATTAAATTATCTGAAAAAGATAAAATGATTTTAGAAAAATATAAATGATGTGCCCAACTTGTAAAGAGGCACCGCTCAAAATAAAGAAGGAGGTAAATTCTAAAATGGATATTATTAAATCAATAGAACATGAACAACTAAAGAATAAAATACCAGAATTAAAAGTAGGTAATACAGTAAAAGTTCACGTTAGAATTAAAGAAGGAAACAAAGAAAGAATCCAAGTTTTTGAAGGAATTATAATTAAAGTACAAGGTGGAGGAGTTAACCAAACATTTACAGTAAGAAAAACATCTTACGGTGTAGGTGTTGAAAAAACATTCTTAGTACACTCACCATTAGTTGAAAAAGTAGAACTAGTAAGAGTTGGTAAAGCTAGAAGAGCTAGATTATTCTACTTAAGAGACAGAGTTGGTAAAGCTGCTAAAACTAAAGAAATGGTTGGAGCTAGAATTGAAAATAGAGAAATTACTATTAAAGAAGATTTAGCAGAAGAACCAGTTGCAGAAGTTAAAGAAGAAGCTACTGCAGAAACAGTTGAAAACAAAGCTGAATAATAAAAAGGAAAAATAAGACTATAATCTAGTGATGGATTATAGTCTTATAAACATTAGGCAAAGAAAAACATAAGCATATCTAAATATTTTCTTTTGGCAAAATTTATTATAAATTTCTTGATATGATTCATTTAAAGCACAATATTTATCAACTAATGTTAATAAATAGCTTTCTTTATATTTAGGCAAAGCAAATGTAACAGGCCACATATGCTTTAAAATAATATCCTTCTCTTTTTCGTTCAAATTGAATAATTTAGAAGCATTTTCATAAGCTGTTTTTGGATGAGTAAAAGCATGTAAACCTTTTCTATCATCTTGTCTTTTTCTCCAATCATATAAAAATAAGTCATGCAACATTGCAGCTCTAGCACAAGAAGTGTAATCTAAATTAAATTTTTTTCCATATAAATAACAGTAATATGAAGCTATTAGGCAATGGTCAAAACAGCTAGTTTCATAATGTTGTCTAAAATTTTTCATTTTCTGTACGGTTTGATTTTTTAATAAATCATCTATAATTTCAATAAATTCATAATCACTATAAATTTTATGTAATAATTTTTCCATTTAATCTCCCTAAAATTTGTATTCAACAATTATATTTTAAACTATTATATTATATGTGTCAATATGCGCATAAAGTTATTATATAATAATTTGACATAAACCTGCTTTTGAAGTAAAATATAAAAGAATAAATAAAAAAGGATGATTAGTATGAATAAAAAAGAAAGAGAAATATTAAAAATAGAACAAAGCTTTAAAGACACATTAGAAAATGAAATAGCTGAACAAAATACAGAAAATAAAAAAGTAGAAATTAAAGATATAAAATATGTAGGAAAAGCCACTTGGAAAGACAAAGTAAATGGAAAAGATATTTCTGATGCTGTTTTCGTAGTGGAGAAACAAATTAAAGAAATTGATGAAAATGGAAAAGAAAGAATAACAGAACAAAAAAATTATTATTTAGGAGATAAATGCATAGGTGGTGGATTAGAAAATAATGATGTCATTTATCAATCAAATTTTGCAAATTCTGAACCAGATAAAATGCAAGCAGTAAATGACTTATTAGAAAAAGTTTCAGATAAAGAGCTAAATGAATATTCTTTAAATAATTTACAAAATAAAGAATTAGCAGAAGTTTTATCAGCATATTTAGGTAAAGAAATAAAACCGGAAGAGGTTCAAACAGAATTAGATAAGATGTCTGAAGAAGAACTTGAAGAGTTAAATGAAGAAAAAGAAGAAAATAAAAAAGAAGAAAATAGTTTAACAGATAAACAAGCTGAAAAAGTAAAAGTAAATGGAATTCAAAAAGTAGATTTAAATACAAAAGTTGATGGAAAAGAAAATTTAGCACAAAGACTTGATTTGAAAGAATATGATAGTATATTTGTAATATATTCAGATAATATTAAAGATATTTCAAAAAAATCAAAGGAAAAAATAAATAATACAACATATTCTTTAGTTGGAATAAAAAACGATGGTACAGCAAAAGTTTTAAACGATGAATTCGAAATGGACAAAACTGTAGGAAATACTGCAAGTAAAATGCAAACAAAGGTAAGGGCAGATAGTACAGCAACAAGAGATAACAAAGACCAATCAGTATATACAAGAAAATCAAATGGAGCAAGTATTGGGTGTGAAAATGATATGGGAAATGTAAATATGTTCTTATATCAAAAAACAAAAGAAGAAAATGAAAATGTAGGTATTCAAATAGAAACATCAAAAACTAAAAAAATTCCAGTAGAAACAAGAAGAGTATTTAACAGAAACCAAGGAGTTTATCAAAATGATAAAGTCCAAGATGAAATTGAAGAACATACAGAAAATGGGTGTGAGCCAAAAGATGTAAAGGATTTTGATGGAAAAGAATATACTGAAACTCATGAACACATAAATATTGATTACTATGTAAAACAAATTCAAAATTATGAAAATGAAGATGGAGAACAATCAATAAATCAAGTGTTTACAGAGAGAGAGATAAAAGATAAGTTATTAAGAGATTTGGATAAATACAAAGACAAAATATCAACAGAACAAATAATAGAAAATGTAGAAAAAGAAATGAATGCAGGTGCACAGATTTACACAAGAGAACATAAGCGAGAACAGTAACATTTAGAATTCGACAAAATATAATATAATAAAGAATTGTATTTTGGAGGATTAAAATGGAAACAATAACAACATTAGATAAATTACCATTAAATGAATATGGGAAAATAGAGAATATAGAATGTATAGGAAATATAAAAAGAAGGCTATTGGATTTAGGACTTGTAAAAGGGACAAAGATTGTTCCAGTTTTAGTAAGCCCATCAAAAGATCCAAGAGCTTTTTTTGTTCGTGGAAGTATAATAGCAATAAGAAAAGAAGAAGCACAAAATATACAAATTTCGTACTTCCAAAAATAAAATAATATTATTCTTCTGATTTTATTAAATTTCGTATTGTTTTATATAAATAAGGCTTATACTCTTCAATAGGTAAAGGCTCTTTATAAAGAATAGAATTAAAGCAAGTAGAACCAACTAACTCTATAATCATAAATAAAGTTACGTCTGGGTTTGAAAGCTTTATATTATTTTCCTTAATACCATTTATAAATAAGTCGTGAAGAGTAAGTTCATTGTTAGTATCATTTCCTGTTTTGTCATATATATTTAAAACCGCTTTATTATAAACACCCCAAGATAAATTCTTCGAAATAAATTTTAATAAAAGAGGATTTTTAGTTAATTCATCAATTACATAATTAATAATATAAATAATACTATCAGAAAAATCTGATATATAATTTTTTCTAAGAGACTTCAAACTGTCCTCAAATAATTTTTGAGATTTTTTTACAATTAAAATATCTCTAATTTCATATTTATCTCTAAAATATAAATAAAAAGTTCCTTTTGCTACACTAGCATTATCAACAATTTCTTGAATAGAGGTTTCTTTTATTCCTTTTTCAGTAAATAATCTAAATGCTGTATTTAATAATCTATTTTCTTTTTCTTCTTTATCATTTTTCATATATTATTCCACCCCGCATAATAATATTATTGCACAAAATTGACTTTTGGTCAAGAAATTTAATAAATTTTACAAAAAGTATTGACCAACGGTCATAAAAGTAGTATTATATATAAAGTGACTAATGGTCATAAGGTTGTTTTATGACCGGCAAAGGAAAGGAAGAGAAAAAATGTTAAAAATAGCAGAGAAAATATGCAAACACAAAAAAATAATACTTGCAATAGCATTATTACTTTTAATTCCATCAGTAATAGGAATGAAAGCAACAAGAATTAATTATGACATATTGGCATATTTGCCAGACAATGTAGATACAGTTCAAGGTGAAAACATATTAACAAACGAATTTAATATGGGGTCATATTCAATTGTAATTACAGAAAACATGAGTACAAAAGATATACAAAAATTAGAGGACAAATTCAAACAATTAGAAAATGTAGAAAAAGTAGTAAGTGTAGCAGATTTATTAGGGTCAAATGTTCCAGTAGAAATGTTACCAGATAATATAAAAGATATAGCATACAAAGATGGAGATACAGCAATTTTAGTAACATTCAAAGAAGGAATATCATCAGACAAAACACTAGAATCAATAGAGCAACTAAGAAAAATAGCAGACAAACAATGTAAAATAAGTGGAATGTCAGCATTAGTATTAGATACAAAAGACATAGCAAATTCAGAGATAGTAACATATGTAGTCATAGCAGTTGTATTATGTATGATAGTTTTACAATTTGCATTAGACTCATATCTAGCACCAGTATTTCTTTTAGCAAGTATAGGAATTGCAATCCTATATAATATGGGTTCGAATATATTCTTAGGAGAAATATCTTATATAACAAAAGCAATAAGTGCTGTTTTACAATTAGGTGTAACAATGGACTTTGCAATCTTCTTATATCATAGTTATAAAGCAGAAAAGGAAAATTACACAGACAATGATGAAGCAATGGCACATGCAATATCAAAAACCTTAGTATCAGTAGTAGGAAGTTCACTAACAACAATAGCAGGTTTCTTAGCATTATGTAGTATGAACTTAACACTAGGAAAAGATATAGGAATAGTAATGGCAAAAGGAGTATTCTTAGGAGTAGTTTCAGTTGTAACTGTATTACCAGCAATGCTTTTAATATTTGACAAAGCAATAGAAAAAACAAAACATAAAGAAATCTTACCAAGATTTGAAAAATTAAAAAACTTCAATATAAAACATTATAAAGCAATTATAGTAGCATTTCTAATAATATTACCAGTAGCAATTTATGGTTATTCAAATATAAGTGTTTATTATGATTTAAATAAAACATTACCACAAACATTACCAAGTATAGAAGCAACAAATGCCTTAGAAGAAAAATTCAACATGGTATCAACAGAACTTGCATTAATAGATAAAGATGTACCAAGCTACAAAGTAAATGAAATGTTAGATAAAATAGAAGACTTAGATGGAGTTGAATTTGCATTAGGTTATTCAACACTTGCAGATAATGGATTACCAGAAGAAGTAATACCAGAAAGTATAAGAAATGTACTTCAAAATGATAAATACCAACTAGTTGTAATTAGCTCAGACTATGAACTAGCAACAGATGAATTAAATGAACAAGTAGATAAAATAAATACAATAATAAAAGAATATGACAGTGATGCATTACTAGCAGGAGAGGGGCCACTAATGAAAGACTTAGTAGAAATAAGTGACCATGACTTCAATAGTGTAAATAGTGTATCAATAGCAGTAATATTTGTAATAATGATATTTGTATTAAAATCAATTTCATTACCAGTAATATTAATGGTAGTAATAGAATTTGCAATATTCTTAAATATGGGAATATCAACATATACAAATACAACATTACCATTTATAGCATCAATAGTAATAGGAACAATTCAATTAGGAGCAACAATAGATTATGCGATATTAATAACAACAAAATATATAAACTTAAGAAAAGAAGGAAAAGACAAAAAAGAAGCAATATCAGAAGCATTAGGAACATCAATAAGCTCAATTATAGTAAGTGGACTATGTTTCTTTGGAGCAACATTTGGAGTTGGAGTAGTTTCAAAAATAGGAATGATAGCTTCACTATGTACACTAATGTCTAGAGGTGCAATAATAAGTATGTTTACGGTAATAATGGCATTACCAGCATTCTTAATGTTATTTGACAAATTAGTATGCAAAACAACAGTTGGAATGAAGAATTTAAAATAAAGAAAGGTGGAATAAAAAATGAATAACAAAGTTATTTCAAAAATAGTATCTGGAACATTATTATGCTCAATGGTTGGATATACTTTACCAGTTTTTGCATATACAAAAGACGAAACAGTATATTCAAAATTAGATGCTTCAGGAAGTAATTACAAAACAATAGTAAGTACACATATTGAAAATACAGAAAATGAAGAATTAATAAAAGATTTATCAGACTTATTAAATGTAAAAAATACAAGTGGAGATGAAACTTTCACACAAGATGGAAGTACATTTACTTGGAATGCAAATAAAAACGACATATATTATCAAGGAGAAAGTCAAAAAGACTTACCAATAGAATGTAAAGTAAAATATGAATTAGACGGAAAAGAAATTTCTGCAAACGAAATAGCTGGAAAATCAGGAAAAGTAAAAATAACTTTACAATACACAAACAAAGAAGAAAGAACAGTTACAGTAAACGGTAAAAAAGTAAAAATGTATGTTCCATTTGTAGTAGTTGCTGGAACAATAGTAAAAAATGAAAACAATCAAAACATTACAATATCAAACGGAAAAGTAATTGATGATGGAACAAAAACAACAGTTATTGGTATGGCAATGCCAGGATTACAAGAAAGCTTAGGAGTTTCAGCAGATGATGTTGAAATACCAAACAATATAGAAATAACAATGGACGCAACAGATTTTGAAACAAATGGTATATTCTCATATGTTACACCAAAAGTTTTAGAAGAAGAAGACATAAATTCATTTGATAAATTAGATGAAGTATATGCACAAGTAAATACATTACAAAGCTCAATGAATCAAATTCAAGAAGGTGCAAACACATTAAAAGATGGAGCTGAAACTTATTCAGAAAAAAGTCAAGAATTTAACAACGCAATGAACCAAGTATCAGAAGGAGTAAGCAGTGTAAACTCAAACTATTCACAAATAGACACAGGAATAACAACAATCAACCAAGGAAGTACATCACTTAAAAATGGTGCTGAACAATTAAATGCAGGAATTGGAGAATTAAGTTCACAATTAACAAGTATGCCAGATAGCATAGAAGCATTATATTCAGGAAGCACACAAGTATTAAATGGATTAAATGACACACAAGCAAATGGAAAAACAACACCTGGTTTAGTAACAGGAGTAAACACAATAGTAGAATCATTACAAACATCAAATGAGGGATTAAATAAAGCCTTAGAAAACTTATCAGCAACAAGCCAAGGAACAATAAAAGCTTTAACAGCAAATAACCAAACATTAAAAGCTGTACAACAAGCATTAGGTGCAACAGAAGAATCAAAAGCAGCAAACAAAACAATGATTGAAAATTTAGAAAAACAAATAAAAGCAAATGAAGCAATAATAGCTAAATACAATCAATACAAAGCAGGAGCAGATACACAAAAACAAGAATTAGCTAAAAAAGTTTCAAGTAGCAAAGAATCTTTAACAACAGTAACAAAAGGAATGACAACACTAAGAAATGCAATGACACAAGTAAATGCAGGATTAGGACAATTAAATACAGCATCTAAAAAATTACCAGATGCATTAAATCAATTATCAGCAGGTTCAAAATCTTTAGTAAGTGGAACAAAAACATTATCAGCAGGAGCAAACAAGCTAAGTAAAGGTTCAACAGCATTAAAATCTGGAATTCAAACATTAGACACAAGTACACAACAATTAACAACAGCAAACGGACAATTAACAGAAGGTGCAAAAACATTATCAGATGGAGCAACAACTTTAGCTGAAGGAATTCAAACATTTAATGAACAAGGAATTAAAAAAATCTGTAATTATATAAATGGAGGCATAAAAGACGTTACTGAAAGAGCTGAAAAATTAACAGAATTATCAAAAGAATATAACAACTTCACAATGTTAAATGAAGGAAATCAAGGAGAAGTTAAATTCATTATGATTGTTGATGCAGTAAAGAAACAAGAAGAAAGTGAACAAGGAAAAGAAGAAGCTGTTTTAAATACAAATGTTAGTAGTGAAGAAAACAACTAAAATGAAAATAAGGAAGTATTTATAAAAAATACTTCCTTATTTTGTATTATTATTATGATTTGAGAAAATACTATATAAAACCTATAATTAATTGACAAATTGAGCATTTAGAAGTAAAATATAATAGGTAGAAAAGGAGTGTTTTATGCAAAATAATAATAATAAAAAATTTTTGGATAATTTAGTATCAAGAACAAAAATATATTTAGTAATTATTTTAATATTATTAATTGGAATATCAATTCAAAATATAAAATTAATTATACCATCAATATTAGTATTCATATTAGTAGCGGCATACACATATTTAGCTAACAATAAAAGAAAAAATGAAATATCTGAAACTTTGCAAGATTTAACATTAACAGTTGACTCTGCTGCAAAAACAAGTTTAATAAATTCACCTTTCCCACTTATTATATTAGAAACAGATGGAAATGTAGTATGGAAAAGCTCTAGATTTGTATCGGAATTTGCTAATATTGACATGAATAGTTTAATAAATGACTTAATGTTTGAACTAAAAGAGGAAATAAAAAATAAAAAAGAAGAAAAAGACAGAAACATTTTAAAAACAGTTAATATTAATAAAAAAACATATAAAATGGTTGGAAAGTTTGTCAAATCTAAAAAATATAATAAAGGTCAAAAAGAATATATGGCCATTTTATATTTCATAGATGAAACAGAAAAACTAAAACTTCAAAATGAATATAATAATTCAAAATCATGTGTTGGAATTATTATGATTGATAATTATGAAGAAAATATGCAAATGCTTGAAAGTGAAGAAAAAGCACAATATATAGCTGAGATAGATAAAAATATTTACGAATGGACAAATGACACAAACGGAGTCCTAATAAAAGCAGATAGAGATAGATATGTATATATTTTCGAACAAAGATATTTAGAAAAAATAAAAGAAGATAAATTTAGTGTATTAGACAAAATAAAGGAAATTGATCCAAAACAAAAAGTACAATTTACATTAAGTATAGCAATTTCTAATGAAGGACAAAATGACAAAGATAAGTTTAAATCAGCCCAAGCAGCAATGGACATAGTCTTAGGAAGAGGCGGAGACCAAGCCGTTATCAGACAAAATGAGATTTACAAATTTTATGGTGGTAGAGCACAAGAAGTAGAGAAAAGAACAAAAGTAAAAGCTAGAGTTGTTGCACATGCATTAGAAAATCTTATAAAAGAATCTAATAAAATAATGGTAATGGGACATATGAATCCAGATATAGATTCAATGGGATCTAGCATAGGAATTTATAGATTAGCAAAAAGCTTAGATAAAAATGCTTATATCATTTCAAGTGAGACACCAACATTGGAAAACTTTAAGAAAAGCTTACTAGAAGAACCAGAATATGAAGATGTATTAATAAGCAAAGAAGTAGCAGAAGAAAATATTGATGACGAAACATTGTTAGTTATTGTAGATACTCATAAGACAACATATGTAGAATCTCAAGAATTATTAAAAAAGGCAAAAAAAGTAGTAATAATAGATCACCATAGAAGAAGTGCTGATTATATAGAAAATGCAACATTAACATTCCAAGAAGTATATGCTTCATCAGCAGCTGAATTAGTAACAGAATTACTACAATATGCAGAGACAAATGTAGAATTAAAGAAAATTGAAGCAGAAGCATTATATGCTGGAATAATGATGGATACAAAAAGCTTTACATTTAAAACAGGTGTAAGAACATTTGAAGCAGCAGCATATTTACGTAGATGTGGTGTTGATATTATAAAAGTAAAAAAATGGTTCCAAAGTGATTTAGAGTCATTTAACATGATTGCTGATATAGTAAAAAGTGCAGAAATAGTAAACGAATCTATTGCAATAGCAATGTATAATGATGATAAATCAAAAGATGTTAGTTTAATTTGTGCAAAAGCAGCAGATGAATTATTAACAATAAGTGATGTAACAGCCTCATTTGTTTTAGGAAATACAGGAGAAAAAATATGTATTAGTGGACGATCTATAGGAGATATAAATGTTCAAGTTATATTAGAAAAACTAGGTGGTGGTGGACACATCACTTTAGCAGGAGCACAAGTTGAAGGAATGACAATAGAAGAAGTAAAACAAGAATTAATTACAAGAATTAATGAATATTTTGCAGAAATAGAAAATTAGATAGGAGAAAAATTATGAAAGTTATATTAAAAGCAGATATAAAAGGTGTAGGAAAAAAAGACCAAGTTATAAATGCATCAGATGGATATGCAAGAAATTATTTATTTCCTAAAAATTTAGCTGTTGAAGCTAATGGAGAAAATATGAGTAAATTGAAAGCAAAACAAGATTCAAATGCTTTCAAAAAATCACAAGAAAAAGAAGAAGCTCAAAAAGTATCAGAGAAACTATCAAAAATACTATTAAAAATAAAAGTAAAAGCAGGAGAAAATGGAAAAATTTTTGGAGGAGTTTCTTCAAAAGAAATAGCTGAAAATTTAGAAAAACAATATAAAATAAAAGTAGATAAAAAGAAAATTGATTTAAAAGAAACAATAAAAACATTAGGAGAATTTACAATAGAAATTAGATTATATGAAGGGGTATTAGGAAAAGTAAGAATTGATGTAATTTCTGAGTAGATTTTTAGGGAGGATAAAATGGAAGTAGGAAAAGTACCACCACACGATATTGAAGCTGAACAAGCTGTTATAGGAAGCATGTTAACAGACCAAGAGGCTGCTATAAAGAGTTTTGAAGTTTTAAAACAAGAAGACTTTTATAGAGAAGATAGCAGAATAATATATTCTGCTATGTTGAATTTATATAAAAGAGGTGAACCTATTGATTTAATTACATTAAAATCAGAATTAGAATCAATGGGAAAATTCGAACAAGTCGGTGGATTTGAATATTTAGCAGAATTACCTGAAAAAGTTCCTACTACAGCAAATGTTGAAAAATATATAAAGATTGTAGAAGAAAAATCAACTTTAAGAAGCTTAATAAAAACAGCAAATGAAATAATTGATTTTAGTTATGACCCTTCTGAAAATGTAGAAGATATCATGGAAAATGCAGAAAAAAAGATTTTTAATGTAATGCAAGATAAGAATCAAAAAGGATGTGTACCAATAAAAGATATCTTAGTAGATAGTTTTACAGAATTAGAGGAATTATATAATAGAAAACAACATGTTACAGGTGTGCCAACCGGATTTATAGAATTAGACACTAAAACAGCAGGATTACATGGTTCCGAATTAATATTAATAGCGGCTAGACCAGCTATGGGTAAATCTGCATTTGCATTAAATATTGCTGCAAATGCAGCATTAAAAGCGAATACACCAGTTGCTATATTTAGTTTGGAAATGTCAAAAGAACAAATGGTAAACAGAATATTGTGTAGTGAAGCAATGGTTGATAGTAATAAAGTAAGAACTGGAAAATTAGAGGACGAAGATTGGTCAAAACTTGCAGGAACTATTGGACCTTTGTCTGAAACAGGAATTTACATAGATGATACAGCTGGTATAAATATAACTGAAATAAGAGCAAGATGTAGAAAACTGAAATTGGAAAAAAATATAGGACTTATTGTTATAGATTATTTACAATTAATACAAGGTAGCAGCAGAAAAAATGGAAGCCGTGAACAAGAAATAGCAGAAATAAGTAGATCTTTAAAAATATTAGCTAAAGAATTAAATGTTCCAGTTATTGCTTTATCTCAGTTATCCAGAGCGGTAGAACAAAGACCGGACCATAAACCAATGATGTCAGATTTGCGTGAATCAGGATCAATAGAGCAAGATGCGGATATTGTAATGTTCTTGTATAGAGAAGATTATTATAATCCTGATACTGAAAGAAAAAATATAGCAGAAGTAATAATAGGAAAAAATAGAAGCGGTTCAACAGGAAGCGTACTTCTAAGATGGCTTGGAAATTATACAAAATTTGTTAATCTTGAAAGAAGATTTGACGATTAGGTAGGGAAGTTATATGATACAAAAAGTTTTAAAAACAATAAAAAAATATGATTTAATACAAAATGGAGATAGATTGGTTCTAGGAGTTTCCGGAGGACCAGATTCTATCTCTATGTTAGATATTTTGAATAAAATAAGAATAGATAAAACAAATAATTTAAATTTTAATATTGTTGTTGCACATGTCAACCATATGATAAGAAAAGAAGCTGTGGAAGATGAAAAATTTGTTAAAGAATATTGCCAAAAAATCGGAGTAGAATTCTATCCAATAAGTATAGACGTTCAAAAAATTGCCAATAATAATAAAATAGGAACAGAAGAAGCTGGAAGAAATGCAAGATATGATTTTTTTGATAAAATTTTAGAAAAAACAAATTCAAACAAAATTGCAATAGCACATAACAAAAATGACAAAGCAGAAACAATTATAATGAATCTTCTAAGAGGTAGCGGAATAGCGGGTTTAAAAGGAATTGAACCAATAAAAAACAACAAATATATAAGACCATTAATAGAATGTGAAAGATGTGAAATTGAAAAATATTGTGAAGAAAACAAAATTGAGGCAAGAATTGATAAAACAAACTTTGAAAATATTTATACAAGAAATAAAATTAGAAATGTTATAATTCCATACATAAAAAACGAATTTAATCCAAACATAATTCAAACAATAGACAGATTATCCGAACTTGTCAAAGAAGAAGATGAATATTTAGAAAAACAAGTAGAAGAAAAATACAAATATATGATAATAGAAGAAAATAAAAAAGAATTTGTAATGGATTTAAAAAAATTTAATAAAGAAGAAAAAGTTATAAAATCTAGGATTTTGTTATATACTATAACAAGACTTTTAGGGACAACAAAAGGAATAGAAAAAATACATATAGAAGATGTAATAAAAATGTGTAGTAATAATATAGGAAATAAATATTTAACTCCTAATAAAAATATAAAAATATTATTAAAAAATCATAAAATACATTTTATAGACCAAAAGTGAAGTGCCGTAAAGGTTTAGAACATAAGGCTATTTTGTAATGAAAAAGTAATAAAAAAACTATTGAAAAACAAAAATTTCTATGGTATAAAACTTAATATCAAAAAGGCAAAGAGGAGGAATTATTTTGAAAAACGGAATCAAAACTTTAGCAATGTGGCTAATTATAGGAGTAATATTTATAGTATTATTGTCATCAATAATGACAAACACAAATACAAAATTAAAATACTCAGAATTAATTACAAAAATAAATGAGGGAAAAGTAGAAGCTATTGTAATAGATTCAGATGGAAATTCTGCTACAGTTACACTTTCAGATGATAAAGTAAAAAAACAGGTAAATATTCCAAACATGGAAAGTTTTATGAATTATACAGGAGACTTTATTAAAAACGGAGCATTTACATTAGAAGAAAATTCAGAATCTGTATTTTCAATAATATTAAGTTTACTAACACCATTTGGAATTTTAATTATATTCTTTATATTCTGGTTCTTTATGATGGGTGGAGTAAACGGTTCACAAAATGGCGGAAAAACAATGTCATTTGGAAAAAGTAAAGCTAGAATGATGACACCAGTAGACAGAAACAAAATAACATTTGATGATGTAGCAGGTGTAGATGAAGAAAAAGAAGAATTACAAGAAATTGTACAATTCTTAAAAAATCCAAAGAAATTTACAGACATGGGAGCAAGAATACCAAAAGGAGTTTTATTAGTAGGTCAACCAGGTACTGGTAAAACATTACTTGCAAAAGCAGTTGCAGGAGAGGCTGGAGTACCATTCTTTATTATAAGTGGTTCAGACTTTGTTGAAATGTTCGTAGGTGTTGGAGCCTCTAGAGTTAGAGATTTATTTGAACAAGCAAAGAAAAATGCACCATGTATTATATTTATAGACGAAATTGACGCAGTAGGTCGTCAAAGAGGAGCAGGACTAGGTGGAGGTCATGATGAAAGAGAACAAACAC
>CAKOYL010000013.1 GCA_934130705.1 uncultured Clostridia bacterium | reverse complement strand
TGTATTTAATATTCTATTAGCATTTAAAATTTGTCAATTATATATGTGGGCATAGAAGCATAACAAAAAATTACAATAAATAAGTGAGATTAATAGTAAGTTATCGCTATCATTAAGTTTTAAAAAGAAAGGTAAATTGGTGGTATTTATGAAAAAAGGATTAAAGATTATAAGTAGTGTACTAGGAATTGTAATTATTTTAGGTTTAATATTTTTTATAGTTGATTACAATAGAGTAAAAAATAATGAAAGACCAATATTTTGCATTAAAAATCCAGCAGGAACTATACTTGATGGTGGAACGGTTGAATTTTTTGGATTAGGATATAAAGTTATAGATTTTCATACCATAGCTGGATTTGATGATATAAAAATAGGTTCATGGTTTATGGAGTATAATGATTTTAACGAAGAAATACAAAAATATGAAAAAGAATTTGAAGAAGAATTAAATAAAAATAAGGAATATGTAATTAATTTATTTGAGTTAAAAGAAATATCAAGTATAACAATAGATACTTTAGCTCAATATGATAATGAAAAAGAGTTCAACGATGAAGAATCAATAGAAGAAATTTATGAGGTTTTTGCAGATAAAAAAACTCATATAGAAAGTGTAAATGATATTCCAGTTAACCCTGATATATTATATTTTGTCAAATTTAAAAATGATTCTGGAAATTATAAATCAGCTTATATTTATAAAAAAGACAATCAATATTATATTGAGCAACCTTATAATGGTATTTATCAGGTAACTGAAGATGAATATACTAGGATAGAGAAAGTTGTTAAGTAACATACAAATTACAATTTTTAAAGCAGATAGTTAATTGATAATTATCTGCTTTTAGAATAGAAAAAATAGATTTGGAAAAAGAATCAAGAAAACTCTTAATATAGAAATAAAAGATATAATAACTATAAATTCATATAGTTATAGTACATATAAAATAAATTAAATTTTTAGAAAGGCAAATCAAAAGTGGTTTGTCTTTTTTATATGCAAAAGAAAAGGAGAAAAAATATGGGAATAGTAGACAAAGTAAGAGCTAAATTGATAAAAAAGAAAGAAATAGGTTTTGAGGAAAATACAGGACAATCAAAACCACCAGAAGAATTTGAAATTATTTTTAGAAAGCGAGATATTTATGCTATTCATTGTATAGAAAGAAAATATCCATTTATAGTTATAAAAAATGATTTTTTTCCAACAGGAATTGATTTGGATTTTATTGATATGAATAAAGAGCAATTTGACTATTATGAAAGTTTTTTTACATTTTCATCAATGATGAATAAAATAATTGAACTAGAAAAGACACAGGAGAATCAAAGCAAAACAGAAAATGATTATTTGATTGAATACATGGAAAAAAGTAATGATATAGGATACAAAAAAATAATTGAACAAATGAAAGTATTTAAAATGCAGAAGAAACAATACAATGAAATTATAGATGATGTAAAAGAAGAGATTAAAGATAAAATATCCGAGTTGTACGAAAAATATAAAGAAACAAATATTAATTTAGATACTAATAGAAATTATGATGAAATAAAAAATGATTTGATAATTGCTACAGAATTTTTTAAAAAATATAATTATAAATTTTATAGAGAAATAGAATACAAAAAAGGTTGCATTTCTCATTGTGGTTATCCAGATTATATGTGGCAATCTGGAGCAGAACGGAACATATATAAGATTAGTTCCAATTCCTAATACAACCAATAGTATATTTGAATATAACCAATATGTTGGAGAGCCAGAGATAGATAGCTATCAAATAAAATATGCAATAGTTTCTGAAAAAGAAAGACAGACAATATTAAATCATTGGAACGAATTTCAACTTGAAAATGAAATACAATTTGAAAAAGACTATATGGCATCAATTGCAGCACGAAGAAAATATGAACAAGAAAAAAATGAGGAAGAGGAGGAAGAGTAAAAATGAATAGATATGCAGAATTGAGAGAGAAACACCAAAAGGAGTTTGATAAATTTCCTATGAAATTTGCTTTTAGTGATAAACAATTTAAAGAGGCAATGGAATCACTTGGATTAACTGAAAATGATACAGACAAAATAATAGGTATAGGAGCAGGAGGCTTTATTAGAAAATCAGATTTAAAAGCATATACAGAAATGTGCCAGAGAACAGAAAAAGAAATGCAAGAAGCAATAGACAATGATAAGACAGGAGAAGGCTTTATCAAAGAAATGTTTAAATATGAACTTGCAAATCACGAATATTGTATAACTTATGAATTAGATGATACTTTAGATGCACTAGGACTAACAATAGAAGAAATAAATAACAATCAAGCATTAAAACATGGACTAGAACTGGCAAGAAAAGAATATTTAAAATCGTATGAAAGAGAAGATGATGAAGAAGAGTACGAAGAAGAATAATTAAAATTATTTCAAAAAGTTTTCAAAATATGTTCATTGACGTATTAAATAGTGTGAGTTATTATTTTAGTATGCAAAAAAATATATAGATATTTGGGAAAAGGAACTAATGCCTTTTCTCTTTTTTGCATTAATGAGAGGAACAAAAGATAAATGAAAAATAATAAACTAAAGACAAAAATTATAAGTTTAATAATAGCCTTTGTAATAGCTGTTATATTATCTGGAATTATATCAATGATATTACACTTAATTTTTACAAAAGTGCCAGAAGAAATATTGAATATTACTCCAACAAAAATATTAAAAAGTCTAATGGAAAATAAAGAACATTTTGAAATGTTTATATTAACAATTATTTCATTCATGTTATTTGCATTACTTACAATATTTAAAGTTTTTAATTTAAAAGATTATAAGGCAAAGAACTATAAAGTAACAAATAACATAGAAATACCATTGCCAGTTGGAGAAAGTCAAAATCAACAAGGGTCTGCTTGGTGGCTACCAAAAAAAGAATATTCTAAAGTATTCGGAGTAAATAGATTAGATCCTAAGAATCCAGAGATAGAAAAAATAATAAAAGTTGTAAATAAAGAAAAAAGTTATATAGAAAGTAATAAAGACTATAAAGAAAGTAAAGAAAAAATCAATCCAATATTTGAAAGTGGAGGACTTATACTAGGAAAGAAAGATAAATTAATATGCACACCATATTTAAAAACGATTAAAGGAAAAATAAAAATACCATTATTGAATATTAGAAAAGTTGAAGATATTTACTATATAAAAGATGATTTACATAGTTTAACAGTACGGAGCCACTAGATCTGGAAAAACAAGAAATTTAGTTTTAGAAACAATAATCAATATAGGAATGTCGAAAGAACCACAAAATATGATAATTTCAGACCCTAAAGGAGAATTGTACCAATATACAGCAAAAACATTAGAGAGATTAGGATATAAGGTATATACATTAGATTTCAAAACACCATTAAAAAGTTCTAAATATAATTTTTTACAGCCTGTAATAGAGTCATTTTCAAATCAAGATATTCCAAAGGCAGTAAATTATTGTTCAGATATAGTAGAAAGTTTAGTTGGAGAAGTTGGAAACAGAGAAGCAATATGGATTAATGGAGAAAAATCAGTTGAAAAAGCTGGAATTATGTCAGTTGTTATGGGAAATAAAGAACATAAAGAATATCAAAATTTACCCAATGCTTACAATTTTATTTCAAAAATGTGTGCAGAACAAAGTGATAAAACAATGTTAATGGATACATATTTAGATACATTGCCAGAAGACCATCCAGCAGTAGCAAGTTTTGCAGCAGCAAGAATTGCACCAAGTAAAACTCGTGCTAGTTTTTTTACATCAGCATTAGCAACATTAAGTATTTTTATGGATAGTTATGTAGCAAGTATGATTAGTGAATCTGAAATTGACCTAAATAAATTCAATGAAGAAAAATCAGTATTATATATGATTTTGCCAGATGAAAAAACAACCTTTTATTCGTTATGTAGTTTATTTGTAAATCAAGTATATACAAAATTGGTAGAGTTAGCAGATAACAAAGGTGGAAGATTAAAAATAAAAACTAATTTTATTCTCGATGAATTTGGAAACTTTAGTGCAATACCTAATTTTCGGAGGTTTCTTAACAGTTGGTGGTGGAAGACGGAATAAGATTTAATTTATTTATTCAGAGTTTTAGCCAGTTAAATGAAAAATATGGAGATAATACAGCTCAAAATATTTTAGATAACTGTTATGTATGGAATTATTTAAAGACAAGTAATGAAGTTACTGCGGAAAAAATTTCAAAAAAGTTGCGGAAGTTATACTACAACAAGTTGGAGTGAAAGCAATTCATCATCTGGTGGTCCAGTAAACAAATCAAATTCGATGAATTTAATACAAAGACCATTATTAACAACAGATGAAATACTGAGAATAGAAAGACCATATTTGTTAGTAATGTGCAGTGGATTATCTCCAGCAATGACATATTCGCCAGATTTAAGTAAATGGAAATTTAATGAAATTTTAGGATTAGGAAACAAGAACTGGAATACAAAAGTAAGAGAATATAGAGAAAACCACAGAAAAATTAGAAAAATAAAACCATTACAATTATGGAATATAGCAGAACAGACAAAAGAATTTAAGGAAATAATGGAGCGAAAAGAAATGAACGAAGAAAAGGAAAGAAGAATGAAGAGTATAAATTTTAAAAGTAAATTATAATGGAGGATTTGAAAATGAAAAAACTAAAGAAAACGATTTTAAGAATTATGCCTATATTTTTTATGTATGCAACCAAAGTAAATGCAGCCGATGTTGTATCAGAAGTACAAGGTGGAGGGAGTATTCAAAGTAGCAAATTAGGACAAGGATTATTAAATATAGTAAGAGATATTACAGGAACCATGCAATGGATTTTACCGATTACAGGAGTATGTTTTATATTATTTTATGTATTTAAAATAATGACTGGAGATGAACAAGACCAACAAAGATACAAAAAATCAATTATAAAGGTCTTAGTTTGTATTGTAATAGGATTATTAGCAGTAACAATAGTAAATCTTATTTCAAGATATTTTTAAACGGAGGTAAAAGTATATGAAAGATACAGAAAAGTTAGAAAAAAGACTTGAAGAACTACAGAAGGAAAGAAATGAAAAATTAAAAAAAGATAAACAGATAGTAGAAGAAATGATGACCAATGAACAAAAAAGATTACAGTCAGAAAAAGAAAGAAAAAAATTAAAAGATGAAGAGGAAAAAATACAGGCAAATTTTTCAGATAAACTTGGTATGAATATATCTCAAAGTAAAAAGTTATTAGGCTTTATAAAAAGGTATGTATTAATTGGAATCGTAACAGGAGTACCAGGAATAGCTTTAAGTTATTTATGGGATAAATGGCAAGAAAATAAAATGCTAAAAGATTTGTATGACAAGAATATAGAAAAAGTAGCTAATCCTAATAATAAAGAACTTGCAAAAGAATATGAAATTTTAAGAAGAAAATTTTATAAAGCTTATGATATAGATAAAATTGAAAGATTAGTAGATACATCAGAAGAAATTAAACAATTAAAAAATGATAAGAAAATGTTAGAAAAATTGAATGAAGAAATAAAGAAATATAGTAATGAATATGAAAAGAACTTAGATATTTATATAGAAAATCAGATTATTAGTGAAACAAAGCAAACGGAGAAAGTAACAGAAGATGAAGAAGAATTAGAAATACGGAGAAAAAATTTCTACCAAATAGAAGGAGAGTAATAAAGTGGCAGCTCTAATCGCAACTATAATAGTATATTTGTTAGGATGGATTTCAGAAGCAATATTAAGTTGGCTATCAGGTGTTTATACATCAATGTTTTATTTAGCATTTGCTATTGAAATTTCATTTAGAGATATAGCAACAAATTTTAGTGTATCAGGACTATACAATGCAATTTATATTGCTGCAATAGCAGTTTTAATAATGTTTTTTGTAAAGAAAATGATAGAAACATATATGACATGGACAAATCGGAGATCCAGAAGACAACCCACTTAATGTTTTGATAGGTTTTATGAAAGCATTGATTGTGATGGTTTGTTTTGGATTTATATATACTCAATTTGTAAACATATTTTATGGAATATATAATAATTTACTTGTTGGAATGACAGGAAGTTTAGATGCAGTTGTTCCAGAATATAAAAATTTAGGACTTAATGTATTTGGAGCATTTTTGTATTTAGTAATAGCGGTGCAATTAGCATTATTATATTTTCAGTTCTTAACAAGGGGATTTGAAATGCTTATTTTGAGGTTAGGAATACCATTTGCTTGTATTGGATTACTAAATGCTAATCAAGGAGCCTTTAAAGGATATATACAAAAATTTATAAATAATGCTTTTACTATAATTATACAACTTTTGCTAGTGCAATTTTCTATTTTGTTATTAAATGGTGGACATTTTGTACTTGCTTTTACATCTTCAAGTATAGCATTAAGGACACCACAAATGTTGCAAGAGTTTATGATAAGTAGTGGTGGAGGAAGTACGAGTGGAAAAGTAAATACAGTAAGTAGAGTAGTAACAATGTTTAGAAGTGGTGTAAGTAAAGGCAAATAGAAAGGTAGAATATATGGAATTAATATATTACATAACCAATTTTTTAGGTGTATTTGCTGGAATATGTTGTACTGGAATGATTATATTTTCTGTATTCAAAATAATGACTGGCGATGAAACAGAAATGAAGAAATACCAGGTTAGAATAAAAAATGGATTATTAGCTTTAATTTTAATTATTTGCATAGGAACAATTAGGGACACAGTTTTAAAATATTTTCCGTATGTTCAAAGTAGTGAAGCAATAGGAGATTTTTCACAAATTCAAATATCTTTAACAGATGGAGCATTAACTGACACTTATAAGGATGTACAAGGAAGAAGTGTTATTAGAGTTGATGGAAACTATTATGTGAATACAGGAGAAAAACTAATAAACATAGGAGGTTTTTGGGATTCCTATAAAATCTGGTGTTCTGTTTATAAACTATATGACGAGTGTCAAGGTGTAACAAAGGGAGCAATGGCTGATGATATTTATTATTTGTCATGGGAAGGAAAAAAACTAAATGGTGCATCAAAAGGATTTTTAATGCCAGCTAGTGTCAAAGGAACAATAAAAGATGATGACGATTTCAAAGAACTAATGGGAAATTGGTTGACAGAAAAATACCAACAATTTGAATGGATTAGTTAGGAGAATAGAAAAAATGAATGAAGAAAAATACCAAGTTCAAATACCAGCAAATGTAAAGGTTAGAACTGAATTGATAAATGGAATTGGAATAAAAGAACTTGTAATTACAGGAATCGTAGGAATGATTTGCTTAATTATAGATGTTCCAATATATCTAATATCACAAAATTATTTGGTTTGTTTAATATTTTTTGGAATAATAACAGGATTTACATTTTTGGCAGTAATGAAGGATAAAAATAATGGTTGTATTGCTGGATTGATTGCTAATATGTATAAGTACATGAAAGGTCAAAAATTTTATGGATATGTATTAAAGGAGAAAAAAGAAAATGATTAAAGAAATATTTAAGAAAAAGATACCAATATCAGCTAATAGATTTTTAAATATAAAAGATATTCAAGGAAACTTTTTATATACAACGGATGGAAAAGTTTTAGCATATTTGAAAATATACCCTAAAAATTGCAAGTTAATGAGTAAGGAAGAACAAAAAAATCATTCAAATATATTAACGAGAAACTTTGCGAGTGAATTAAAACCCTTTAAATTATATTTTACAAATAGACCAGTAAATTTACAAAAAAATCAAGATTATCAAGCAATGCTAATGGATAAAGAAAAGAATGCTTTAAAATTTAGTTTACAGGGAAAAAGAAGTAGAAGTTTTGGAAATTTATCAGTAAGAGGAAAAGCATTAGAAAGCGAAATATACTTGATAATTTGGGGAGAAAATACAGAGTATGTAGAGCAAGAACTTTTAAAAAGACTAAATGATTTGAAAATGAAATTTACTAATAGTGGTTATAGAACAGAGATTTTAGAAGAAAGACTTATTATTCAATTAGTAAATAGTTATACTAATCCAGATGTTGCATATATAGAAAATCAAAATTATATACAAACTACGTTAGAGGTAGTTTGAAAAATACAAATGAAAGGATAAGATAATGAGATCAAAAGATATTGAAACAATGCCAGTTAATCAAGAATTACTTGCACTTATTGCACCACAAGGAATAGAAATAAAATCAAATAGAGTTCAGATGGGAGAATTTTTATCAAAAATTCAATATATATCTGGTTATCCATCAAGAGTAAATATAGGATGGTTATTAAGTTTAAAGGATATTCCAAATACAATAGTTAGTTTAGTTGTAACCCCAATAGAAGATGTACAAGGGTTTGTAGAAGGTGTTTCAAAAGGAATTACAACAGATAAAAATACATATAACACCACTCAAAATGAGTTTTTAAGAACACAAGCAGAATATAAAATAGCAAGTGCAGAAACTATGATAAGGGAAATTACAATAGATAACATACCATATATAAATTTATCATTTTTGACTAAAACAAATGGAAATACTGAAAACAATTTTATAGAAAATATGAGAATAGTAAAAAATAAAATTGCAGGAATGGGACTAAAAGCAAGATTGCCAGCTTTTCAACAAGAAATAGCATTAAAACAAGCAAGTCCTTATGATGTTAGTTATGATGAAATTACTGACATATCAAATAAGCAAATGTCTTTGTCAGTATTATTCAAGGGATTGCCTTTTAGTCGGAAGTGGGTTAATAGATGAAAGAGGCTATTATTTAGGTACAGATGAAGATGGTAGAGCAATTATATTAGATACTTTTTTAAAAACATCAGATAGACCTAATTCAAATATAACAATAAGTGGAGCTAGTGGAAGTGGAAAATCTTATTTAGCAAAAAAAATAATGTTAAATGAGTGGATGAATGGTTGTAAATTTTATGTTTTAGATCCCGAATCGGAGTATAAGTCAATGTGTAAAGAAATTGGTGGAAAATGGATTGATTGTAGTGGTGGAAAAGGAAAAAATGTAGGAAGAATAAATCCATTGCAAGTAAATAAACTACCAAATAATATTGAAGATGATGATGAAGAATATAGTAGTACAAAATCAGCATTAGCATTACATTTAGATTTCTTAACAACATTTTTTACACTATATTTTCCAGAAATCACAAGTTTTCAAATGAGTTTACTTATGGAAACATTAGAAGAGTTATATAGAAAATTTGGAATTGATTATGATACTAATATAGATTTAATACCTAGAAATAAGTTTCCAATAATGAAAGATTTGTATGATTTACTAGAACAAAAAGTTGAAAATGTGGAAACAAAACATAGAGATGAAATTGAAATAGTTAGAAGTATTATAAGAAGTTTAGCAATAGGACATAATGCAGAAATTTTTAATGGATATACAACAATAGAAGAAGATAATGAATTTGTATGTTTAGATATTTATTCATTACAAGGAGCATCAAGTAATATTAAAAGTTGTCAATATTTGAATATGCTTAGATATTGTGAAGATATGGCTTTTAAAAATAGAGAAGAAAAGTGTTATGTAGTATGCGATGAAGCATATTTGTTAATTGATAAAAAAGTTCCACAAGCACTAGAATTTATGAGAAATTTTAGTAAGAGATGTAGAAAATATGAATGTGGTTTAATAACTATTTCACAAAATATTTTAGACTTTTTGGCAGAAGAAATAAAACAATATGGACAAGCAATATTAGACAATTCAACTTATAAATTTTTCTTTGGAACTGATCGGACAAGACTTAGAAGAAATAGTTAGAATATATAACTTGAATACTGAAGAAAAAACTATATTATCTCAAAAAGATAGAGGTCGTGGACTAATGTTTGTTGGACCAGGTCATAGTTTAATAAATGTAAAAGCAGAAGAATGGGAGAAAGAGTATTTAATAGGTGGTGGAAAATAGATGCCAGATAATAGAAATGAAGTATTGGAGTTAGGAAAGACAGCATTTTCTTTATTATCATTTAAAATTAAAATGATAATAATTGGAGTTGTTGCAATTCTCCTTATTGTTGTTATTTTCCCAGTTGTAGCATTAATGACCTTTTCTTCTGAAAATAATAAAAATATAAATCAAAAGAATGGTGGAAATGATACAGGTAGTTCAATAGTTGTAAATGAAGTAGTAGAAGGACTAAAAAAGTATCAAGGTGCAACATTTCCTATGCCATTTGAAAATTGGAATAGTGAAAAAGATGTTGTAACATCAAAATTTAGTAATAATAGAACTATTATAGTAAATGGACAATTGCAAAGTAGAGCTCATACTGGAATAGATTTAGTTGTAATATCAATATTAGAACCTAAAATATGTGCAGTATCTTCAGGAAAGGTAGTTGTTGCGAAAGCTGGACAAACAGGATATGGAAATTATGTTGTAATAGAGCATAATTCGGAAGACGGAACAACATTTTATACTTTATATGGACACATGAAACAAGGTTCATTAATGGTTGCAGAAGGTACAGATGTAAAAGTTGGACAAGTATTAGGAATAATGGGGTCTACAGGAAATAGTACAGGAGCACATCTACATTTTGAAATAAGAATCAATAAAAATAGTAGTAGTAATGCGGTTGATCCATATACATATTTATTTGGAAATTAAGGAGGAGCTTATGAACAATAAGGAAGAATTAAAAAAACAAGTAATTATTTTAAGCTTTATATTGATATTAGTAATTATTGTAGCAATAATATTGAACTTTGGAAAAGATAAAAATATTATCAATAATATAACTACAGATAATAGTATTACAACAGAAGACACGAATATAAATTCAAATGATACAATACTCAATAATTTAAAGGGATTACTGGAAGAACCAACAGAAGAATATGAACAAGATGAAACGCAAGGAACAACAGAAAATAGAATTATAACTCAAAATGGAGAAACGATAATTGTAAGAGAATGATTTTAGAGGTATGAAAATTATGGACGAAATAAAAAAATATAAAAAGTATATTTATATATCAAAAGAAATTCAAGTAGAATTGGAAAACTATTGTCAAGAAAATAATATTACAATAGTTACTAGATTCATAAATGAATATAATTTTGAAAAATTTATGCAGACAGAATTACGAAATTTGAATAGTATTGATTATTTAATTATAGACTTACAAGCAATTGAGAAGTTAACGCAAGAAGATGAGATAGTATCAAAAATTACCCTTATAAGAAAAATGTATAATTTGAGAATAATTATTTTGGCTAAAGGATACAAATTTGGAAATATGTTACTTGGCAAAATATTTAATTTAGGGATTTACAATATTATTACTGCTACAGAAGAAAACAAGTATAAGGAAGAATTAGAAAAAGTATTTAGTCAAGAGGGAATGAGTTTTGGAAATTCTATAAAATATAAGTTAGATAATCAAATTATTTCTATAAATCAAACAACTAAGTTAGTAAAAGAAAATTATATAAGAGTAAAGCAAACAGTAAGTATAGGAGTAGTAGGAACTGAAAAACATATAGGAGCAACTACTTTAGCATTAAACCTGGCTAAATATTTAAGTGAATTAACTAATATTAAGGCATGTTATATAGAGAATAATAATCACAATTCTATAATTAATTTAATTGATAATAAAGAAGCTATATATGTTGAAAATTCAGATAAAATAACATTTAAAGGTTTAGATATGTTTTTGAAACCTAAAAATATGTCAGACATATTAATAAACGATTATAATTTTTTTATTTACGATTATGGAGCATTAAATGAAATAAGCGAAGAAGAAAAGATGTCATTTTTAACAAGAGATTTAAAAATTGTGGTTTCTGGAAATAAGCTTTGGGAAATTCCTAATTTAATAAAATGTTTTCAAATAATAGGTGAAGATATCAATACATATTTAGTATTTAATTTTGCTAAAGAGAGTGAAAAAGAAACCTTTAGAATAAGTTTGGGAGATTTTTGGAAAGAAAGAGCAATATATTCTGAAAATGTAACAGATCCATTTGAAGTAAAAAACAGATACTTTTTTGAAACTATTTTAAAACCATATTTATTAAATTCTGATATACAAGAAAAGAGGAAAAGATTTAATTGGTTCAAAAGAAAAAATAAGAGGTAATGCTATGAAGAAAAAATCATTATATGATATTGCAATGGAAAGAAAAGATAAGACATCAGACGTGCAAGAACAAATTGTAATTGAGAGAAAAAGGACAATTTTATTAGTAATAGTAGATATTATTGAAAAAATACTAAAATTATTATTTTATATTGTGTTATTTATTTTTGTAACAATAGGAGCAACAGTTTTGATAAATAGTGAATTACGATGGCAATTAATAAATATGATAAAAACAATTTTATAATGGAGGAAAAATGTTTGAGAATTTATATGAAGAATTAAAAGAAAAAGCAATTAATGAGTATAATGGATATGATGAGTATATGCGTTATTTTTTAGGAAGAGAAAATTATGAACAAGATCCAGTTGTATGGTATTTATTTAATTATATATATGAGTATATAGAAAATGATGAGGCAATGAAAGTAATAATACCTTTGTTTGAAAAAGATTTTCCAGGATACATTGACAATATTATAAAGGAAAATTCTAAAAGTATATATATATTAGAGCATAAAGAGGAATATTTGAAATTAAGTAAATTATTAAGTGATGTTTTTGATGGCAAATTTCAGCTAGAAAATTTGGAAGAATCAAAATTTGATGAAAGAAAAGAAGAAGAAAAAATATGTGAATCTTTGAAATTATTGAATGAAGAATATCAAAATTTAAAGAATAAAAAGTACAATATTAAACAATTGTTTAATGGAGAAAGAAAAAGAGATTTTATAAAACTCAATGAAATATCACAAAAAATAGTAAACCAGAAAAATAATTTAGAACAGATAAAATCAAAAATCAGTTTATTAGATGAAGAATATAATGTCGAAAAAATTGAAATAGATAAAATGAAGAATGAAATTCAAAATATTTCTGATAAATTAAATTTTAATTTTGAAAGTGAAATTAAAAAAATGATTTCAGATAACTATTACTTAGATACATCCTATAATTTAGAGGGGATTTTATATAATTTTGAAAGCAATAAAGATGAGTATATTGAACAAAATAGAAAGTTAAATAGAGTAAAAGAGTTTATGTTTTTTAAAGATAAAAGTATTACAGAGAATTCTGAAACTAATTGTGAAGATGATGAAGAAGTAATGGAAAATTAAAAAATTGGGGTTAAAGAATGACTAGAAAATTTGCGAAAATGGTTCAAAAAACATTCATTGACATATAAAAAATAATGGATTAGAATTTTAGTATAAAAAATTGTGAGCAAAAGTCAGTTATTATAGCTGGCTTTTTTTTCTATGCTCAAGAAAGGAAGAAAATATGCCAGATTTATGTAAAAATATAGTAAGAGCACCTAAAGAAGTGCTAGAAGATTTATATGATGGTCAAAAAGTAACATTTGAAAAATTAATACCAATGCCCAAATCATTAAATCTTACAGAAGGAACTATTACAGATACAGCAATAGCTTATGCAATGAGTAAGAAAGCACCAAGTGAATTTACAAGATTGAAGAATGAATTTGAAAAAATAAAAATTAGTTATCATGGAAACTTATGGAATAAATATAAAGAACATTGCACTTTTGAGAATATAGAAAAATTGGAGCAAAGTGCAAAGAGATATATTCCAGGAGATGATGAGAAAAAGCTAGGAATAAAGGGACTATATGAACTAGGAAATTTATATATTGACAATATATTAAAATATGGAAGTGCAACA
This sequence comes from uncultured Clostridia bacterium, assembly GCA_934130705.1. The sequence goes on along the minus strand of CAKOYL010000013.1, from coordinate 8,533 downwards.
TGGTATGACTGGTGTTGCAAAAATTGGGGAACAAAATGGAATGCAATGGATAGTGAAGGAACACCAGAAGAAGGAGAAATTAGTTTTTTTACAGCTTGGGAAGAACCATTACCAATAATAAAGAAATTGTTTGAAAAACATGAGAATAAAGAAATTGAATGGTACTTTGAAGGAGAATGTAATGAATATCATGGAAGATATTATTCAGATGGAAATGGGAATATAAAGAAAGAATATCATGAAATAAATTATGAGGAAGAACAATAATACAAAAGAAAGTAGGAGGAACAGACAATGGGACAATATTATATTGTTGCAAATATAGATAAAAAGGAATATATGAGATCAAATGGCGGAGTGAAACTTATGGAATGGTCTTATAATAGAAACGATTTGATTTTAAACCTAATGAATAAACTTGCAAACGAATGGAAGGGAGATAGAGTTTATATAGTTGGTGATTATGCTTTGAGTAGTGATAGAATAGACAAAGAAAAGCAACCAGCAGAAAAAGACTATGATTATGACATATTAGAAAAGTTAGAAAAAGAACTAGGTATTTACAATCAAAAAGAAAATGGTTACTATAAAACTTTATATGGATTTGCAATGGATAATTTTAAAGAATTAGGAGTAAAAGAATTAAATAAGGAAGAATATAAATATATTTATAATCATAAAAGAAAAGAATTTATTGATTTAAGGCATTGCCCATTAGCATGGTTGTATAAAGAAAAACAAAAATATAATGTGGTAACAATAGCACCAATTTCATTGTTGTTGGCACTTGGAAATGGAATGGGTGGAGGAGATTATTTTGGAAATAACAATGAATTGGTTGGAAAATATATAGCAGATATTGAAAACTTAGAAATTACAAAAGAGCCGTTAAATATTGGATATAAAGAATTTAGACCAGAATTTTATGAATGGATATACATTCCATACACGGAAATAGATAAAGAAATAGAAGTTGATAAAAATAGAAGAAAAATTGCAACCTCTATATTAGATTATATAAATAAGTATGGAAATGGACAATACAATTTAGGAACAACAGCTAAAAATAAAGACAATAGAATTTCTACATTGGCTATATCTATAGAAAATAATAATGCACAAGTAGAAAAAAGAATTTTGAAAAGTATTATAGAAAATAATAATGAAGTAGAAATACAGAATATAGGAAAAGAACTATTAAAGAAAATAGATGAGTGTATGTTTGAGCAAGTTACAAGAAGTTGTAAATTTGAATTAGATGCAAAATTAGAAAATGATGTAAGCGAAGATCAATTTATAAATGAAATGTATAAAAAAATAGTTGAAAAATTAAAATTAGATAATGTCAAAGATATAAAAACCATAAATAAGAAAACCGAAATTATATTTGAATCTTCAGAAAAATTAGATATAGAAAGTAACGGAAAAGACAGTATGGATGACTATATAAAGAATAGTAAATTAATTAAGGAAAATAGTCAAAGTCAAGAAAATATAAGTAAAGATAAATTAAAAGAAGAAATAATCAAAGAAGAAGAGGAGGTACTATAGTTATGAAGAAAAAATTTGTTTTTAGTATAATTATAGTGTCAGTAATTGTAATAATTTTAGCAAGTGGGATTATAAATAAAAGTTATGCAAGTGAAGAAATTAAACAACAAAAATATTCAATAACAGAAAATGAAGAGCAGGAATTTTTAACTAATATTTATAATACTGAAACAGAAACATTAAAAATAAAAAGTATAAACAAAGAAGAAACAGACAAAAATTATATTAGCAAGGAAAAAAGCAAAACAGAAATTTTAAATAATTCAAATGAACAGTACATTAGGAATTATTTTGGAAATAGTGAGAATTTTGATGATGGCGAGTATAAAGGCATATTAGTTATATCTAACATTGATATACAAAACATAAATAATGGATATTATGAAAAAATAGATGAAAAGAAATTAAACTTTAACAATTATAATGATAATGATTTAAACAATATATCAAAAGAAATAACAATAGATAATGTAAAATATTATCTAATAAATGTAGAGTGGGAAGCAGATCAGATACAAAATATTGATGGAGAGAATGTACCATTAACATATAAAGGTACTCAAATTTATCAAACAATACAAAAGGTAAAGAATCCAGATACATATAAAGTAACAGTTACATATTCAGGAAATGTTGAAAAAATCAATAAGATATATAATTATACTGTTATATATGAAGAAAAAATAGAAGAAAATGAAGAGGTAAAAGAAAAGAATAATACACCAATTTTCATTATAATATCTGGTGTTGGGTTAGTTGCTGTAATAGCAATAATCATTAATAATAAAAATACATACATATATAGTAAAATACGCAATGGATTTAAACTTATTAAAAGAGAAAAGTTGAATAATAAGAAACTTATCGTAGATATTTCAAATTGTAAAAATAAAAGTGATAGTAATATTTATGCCATAAAATTAAATTCTGTTGCTTTTAAAAAATTAAAAGGAAGAACAATAAGTATTGTGTTAGGAAATAAGAAAAAAGATTTAGTTATATGGAATGACTATTATGAAATAAAAATGTAATTTCAAAAATGTTTCAAAATATGTTCATTGACGCATATAAATATAAGTGATAATATTTTAATATCAAAAATTGTAAATGAGGCTATAATTGGTTGGAAAACTAATTATTGCCTTATTTTTATGGAGGAAAATATGGTAAAGAAAATTTTAAAATATGTTTCAATAATTCTTATAACAATTGTTTTATTAATGTTAGCACTTGTATTTAGACCAGATAAAAAGGAAAACAAAGAAAATAAATTAGAAAATATAACAGTTGATGAGCAAGTGGAGGAAGTATTATCAATAGATGAAAATGACAAGAATATTATTGGTTATATTTCAATTAATGAATTAGGAATACAGAAAGCACCAATTGCAGATGGAACAGACAATAAAACAATAGGAAAATATGTAGGCCATTTTAAAAATAGCAGTTATCTAAATGGAAATGTATGTTTATGTTCTCATAATAGAGGAAGCAAAGCAGCTTTTTTTCAAAATTTAAAAGATGCTAAAAAAGAAATGAGAATTGAGTATAGAACTAAATATGAAACTAAAACATACTTGATAAAAGAAATAAGAGAAATTGATGAAACAGATTTAAGTATATTAAACTCAACAAAAGAAGATAGAATAACACTGATCACCTGTATAGCAAATCAAAAATCAAAAAGATTATGTGTTATTGGAATAGGAGAATAGAATGAAAAAGGATTTTGAAATTTGGATTGATAAGTATTTAAAAGAAAAAAATATTGATATAACGGAAGAATTTGAAGTTGAACACAATAAAAAGAAATATATATTTTCAATTGGAAAAGTTGTGGATTTTATAAAATTAATAGATGTAAAAGAGCAAAGTCATATAAAAAGTATGATAGAAACAATAGATAAAACAAATGGAAATATTGTAGACTATTTTAAATGCTTATCAGCAGCAATAATAAATACATATAAAGTTGAGAATATAGAAGAAAATGAGGAAACTATGTAAAAATATATAGATTCAAATTTTTAGAAAGGAGGAACAATAAAATGAATGTATCAGTAAAACATGTAAATTTAACAAATGATAGTAATAATATTACAAAAGCAATAGCCACCATTTGCATAGATGAATCTTTTAATGTGGAAGGTGTAACAGTAAAAAGAAGCAAGGAAGATAATCTATATGTTCAACTACCACAAAGATCATATTATGATAAAGAAACACAAGAAAAAAGATATAAAGATGCTTGTTATCCTACTAATAAAGAAACAAGAGAAGAAATATTAAAAGTTGTTTTAGATGCGTATAATGAAAAGCTAAAAGAACGTGAAGAAAATGTGCAAAGAAAAACTAAAAATTCATTAAAAAATGCAAAATCAAAAGATGAAGAACCAGAAGAAGAGGAAACTTTATAATTAATAGACCTATTTATAAACAAAATCTAAAAAATGATGGATGTTTTAACTATTAGATGTTATAATGTGGATAGAAGGAGATGATCTTATGAAAAAGAAAATCTTAATTATATCTACGATAATATTAGTAATTGTAATAGGCTTAATAGGTTTATTTGTTTTTTATAAAGTACAACAAAAGGAAAAGACAGTAGAAGTATCAAAAATAAATGATACTGAAATTACAGAAGAAAAAATAGTTGAAGAAACAAAAGATGAAAATGCTAGCAATAATGAGCTAGTACAAAATACAAATGAAGAAGTTAAAGAAAAAACAGAAGAAAAACAAGAAAGCCAAGAAACAAAAGAACAGAAAGAAACAAATGAAAAAAATAATCAGGAAACAAAAGAAAAAGTAAATACAGAAACACAAAAGATAAAAGAAAATAATAATTCAAATAAGAATAATAGTAATAACCAACAAACAACAAATCAAGTAACAAATTCTAAAATAGAAACACCTAAACAAGAAGAAAAACAACCAGAAATCACTAAAACAGAACCAGCCAAAATAGATTTATCAAAATATGATAGATACGAAAATGCACTTAATGGTGGATATAAAGCCTATAAGAAAAGTGATAGTGAAATGAATAAATTAAGAGAACTAATTGAAAGTTGTATCAAAGAATATGGATATACTAATGTTAAAATAGTTCAAAGTAGTTCTATCATAAATAATACACAAAGTTTTACTGCAAATAAAACAAATGTTAGCAATAAAGTGTATGATAGCGAAGATTTTACTATCTACTATTATGCAGAAACAGAATACCATATAACATCAAATGGAACAGAATCAGTATTTCAAAATAGATCATATATAAAAGTAAAATAAAATTTCAAAAATGTTTCAAAAACTATTCATTGACTGATAAAATATAAGGTGTTAAAATTTTAATATGTAAAAATATAAGTATAAAAAGAAATTAGCAAATTCCCCTTTATTGCTAGTTTCTTTTTTTATGCTTAATTAAAATTAAAGGAGGTATGCCTAAATGGTTAAATCAAAACAAAAAATAATGGCTACTTTTCTATTAGTATTGGTAATATTGACAAATGTATTACCAGTTGGAGTAAGCTTTGCTGCTAATCAAGGAGATTCAGTAGGAATAACAAGTGTAGGAAGAGTACCATATCATTTAAAAAGTCATGCTTTACCAAGCGGTGGCTATGTAAAAACAAGTCTGGCAGGGTACTATGAAAATGGTAATTTTTATCCCGCATATTGTTTAAATAAAAATTTAGCAGGAGTTGATGAATCACTAGAATATAGTGTAACATTAACAGAAATACTAAGTAATCAGGAAACTTATAATAAAGTTTGGAGAACGGTAGTTGCTGGTTATCCATATAATTCACCAGAAAGTTTAGGAGTAAGTAGCTGGGAATATGCTTATCAAGCAACAAAGATGGCAGTATATTGTGCATTAGGACAATGTAATCCAAGTGATTTTTATGCTAATGATGAAATTGGACAATCAATAGTAAACTTAATTCAAAGATTAGCTAATGAGGGAGAAAATGGTTCAACAACATACAGAACACCAGTTGCAAATATAAATAAATCTGGAAATATGATATTAAATGGGGAATATTATATTCAAAATTATACAATTAGTTCAAATGTGGATATATCTAGCTATGATATTGCTATGGCTAATTTTCCAAATGGAACGAAAATAACTAATACATCTGGAAATGAGAAAAAGACATTTAATAATGGAGAAGTATTTCAGTTAAAAATCCCAAAAGATATTGTTGAAACACAAGATATTAATGGAAAATTAAGAGTAGATGTAAATGCAAAATCTTATGCAGTATTTTACTCAACAAGTTATAATCCAAGTTTACAAGATTATGCAATAACGGGAGATCCGATAGCATTAACAAGTGCAAGAACAGATGTGCAACTAAAGGCTAATACAGCAAGTATAAAAATTAAAAAAATAGATACAGATACAAAACAACCTATAAAAGATACTATTTATGAATTATCAAAAGCAGATGGAACAGTTATAGGAAGAGCTACAACAGATAGTACAGGAAATCTAACATTTTATGATTTATATCAAAATGATTATGTGTTAAAAGAAATAAAAAGTAATGATGATTATGTAATATCACAAGAAAAGGTTAATATAAAAGCAAAATACAATAAGGTAACAGAATTAACATTAGAAAACAAACATAAAACAGGAAATTTAAAAGTCTATAAAGTTGATAAAGATAATCATAAGATTAGCTTAGGAAATGTAGAATTTGATTTGTATAGTGAAGAATTTAAAAAAGTCATAGGAACTTATAGAACAAATGTAGATGGAGAAATAAAAGTAGAAGGTCTTAGAACAGGAAATTATAAATGGATTGAAAAGACTACAAATAAATATTATAACTTAGGCGAAGATACAGAAGTTAAAGTTGAATGGGAAAAAACAAATGAATCATTGATAGAAAATGAACTAAAAAAAGGACAAATTAGAGTAATAAAAATTGATTTAGACAATAATGAAGTAAAATTAAAAGGTGTAAAATTTAATGTTTTAGATGAAAAAAATAATGTGTTAGAAACAATTATTACAAATGATGAAGGAGAAGCAATAACATCAAAATATCCAGTAAGAGATTTTGAAAAATTAACATTGCAAGAAGTAGAAACAAAAGAAAATTATAAGCTAAATAACGAAAAACAAACTATAACATTAGAAGCAAATCAAATAAAAGATATTACATTTAAAAATGAAAAGAAAAAAGGACAAATAAAAGTAATAAAAGTTGACTTAGATAATAATGAAACAAAATTAAAAGATGTTGAATTTAAAGTATATGATGAAAAAGGAAATGTTGTAGATACCTTGAAAACAAATGAAAATGGAGAAGCAACAACAAAGAGATTGCCAATAGACCAAGTATATACAATTAAAGAAACTAAAACTGGAGAAAATTACGTATTAAATGAAGAAACACAAAAGGTAGTTTTAAAAGAAGATCAAATAACTAATATTACATTTGAAAATGAAAAGAAAAAAGGACAAATAAAAGTAGTAAAAGTTGATAAAGATAACAATGAGGTAAAATTAAAAGATGTTGAATTTAAAGTATATGATGAAAAAGGAACTGTTGTAGATACTTTGAAAACAGATGAAAACGGAGAAGCAATAACAAAAAGATTACCAATAGATCAAGAATATACAATTCAAGAAACAAAAACATTAGAAAAATATGTGTTAAATGAAACAGTACAAAAAGTAACTTTAAAACAAGACGAAATTACAAATATTCAATTTGAAAATGAAAAAATAAAAGGAAAAATTGAAATTATAAAAGTATCTGCTGATGATAATAAATTAACAGGAGAAAAAGCAGGCACCAAACTAGATGGAGCAGTATTTAATATATATAATGAAAGTGATGAAATTGTTGATGTAATAACAATAAAAGAAGGAATAGGAACAAGTAAATTATTAGAAAAAGGAAAATATTTTATACAAGAAGAAACAAGTGGGTCTGATAATTACTTATTAAATACTGAAAAATATCCAATAGAAATAACAGAACATTTAAAAACTATACCTATTACAATAAAAAATAATAGTGTTGATATTGGATTAGATATTGATAAAAATGGTGTAGTACAAGCACAACCTAATGATGAAATAAAATATGGCTTTAATTCGTTAAAAAACACATCAAATGTATCATTGGATAATTTTACTTGGACAGATAATTTACCTTATGACTATGTAAGAATTACAAAATTGTTTACAGGAACATATAATGAAGATTTAGATTATATAGTAAAATATAAAACTAATAAATCAGAAGACTATATAGAATTTGGAAAATATAATACGCAAAAAAATAATTATATTGATTTTACAAGTGTAAGATTAGAGGATGACGAATTTATAACAGATTTTAAAGTGGAATTTGGAAAAGTAAAGGCAGGATTTGAAGCAATAGAAAAGCCTTTTATATTTGCAAAAGTTTTGCCAACAGTGCAACCAGAAGATAAATGGACAAATTATACAACATTAACTGGAGATTATAAAGAACATCATTTAGAAGATAAGGCGGAATGGACAACGACATCCTATGGAAAAAAATTAGAAATAACAAAATTACCTAGAACAGGTTTTTAAAAATAGTAATATAAAGCCAAAGTAATATAAAAAAATACTTTGGCTTTTTTTGTGCTTTTTTGAACTTTTTGTGTTATAATGCCTATGTATTTTGAAAAATGAATGAAAGAAGGAACAAACAATGCAATTTTCAAGTAAAGATATTCAATTATTTAATGAAGCAGGGATAAATGTAGAAGATAAAAATTATACAAATGATGAAGTTGAAAGGCTAAAAATTAAGGTAACAGATTTTATTGTAAGTCAAAGCACAAAGGATATAGATAAATATAGTAAAAAATTTAGTAGTTTATTATAAGAATAAACACAAATAGTAATTTGTATAAGAAATTATATTAGTAAATGAAATAAATTTAATAAAAAATTAATTGTTTTTGTATATAT
>CAKOYL010000012.1 GCA_934130705.1 uncultured Clostridia bacterium | reverse complement strand
TTTTTCAACCATTTTTAACAACGTCCCCATTGGTTGGTTTTTTAGGACATATTTCATTTTTTTATTTATCACATATAATAAGGTATAACTTTTAAAAGTTTAGTAGATAATAATTTAGAAAGGAGATTTTCATGAAATCTATATGTATAAAAACAAATGACTCTCACTTACTAAATTACCTGCTAAATGAATTTGATTATATTGAAATTGATAATGTTTATATTTCCACTAATCAATTTAAAAATTATAAAAACATAATTCTTCATTATACTGGTAATGATAATTCTTCTTTTATTCATGAAATTTCCTGTATTCTTTCTTGCTTTGTTATTGATGAGATTGAAGAAAGTATTTTAAAGAGATTAATTTTAAAACATTACTTTTATTTTGAAGCTTCAGAACGTAAAGATATTTTAGATATTTGTTATGATATTTTTACTGAGGATTTTAATGAATCATTCGATAAAAAATATAATTGCTTAATTGATGATTTTTCCTCTTATTTATTAGAACATAAATCAATTATTATTTCAGGATTTATTAATTTTAGAATTAAAGATTATGTTGAAATTTTAGAGAATATTGTTGATGAGGCTGTTAATTCTTATATTATTGAAAAAGAATATATGGAATTTGTTTCTCTTTTAAAACTTTATATTAATTCACAAACTTCAACTTGTAACATAGTTCATTTAATTTATTCTAATGAAACTTCTATATTACTTGATGAAGATAAGAATATAATTAACATGGATAGTGATTTTTTTAAGGCTAAATATTTGTCTGATATAAGTTTTTCTTCTAATGACTATGCTTTAAATACTTTACTTACTCTTCTTCCTAAAAAGATTTATATTCATCTGATAGATAATTATATTGATGAATTTATCCATACTTTAGGTTTGATTTTTGATGGCAAAGTTGATGTTTGTACTGATTGTGATATTTGTAAGTTATATAAGAATAAAGGATTAAAATTAAGTCATAATATTATTAAAAAGTAATAAAACAGGGATTGGAAATATTCCCTGTTTTGATTATTTTATTTATATTTTATTTTTTACATTGCCATATTTATTCCCTTAGCTACAACTTCACTCATATTTTCAATTAAATCATCTATTTCTTTAGGTGTAACTATTAAATTATATTCTTTTGGAATTAGTGCTTCTTTTATTTTTTCGTAATTATCTTGTTCCTTTAATTGATTTAAATATTCATTTGATTTTGCTTCCTCTTGTAATTTCGTTATAAATAAATCTAAACAATCATTTACAAGTACTGCAGTTTCAACTACTGTAGGAATTCCTATTGCGACTACTGGTATTCCTAATGTTTTTTCACTTAATTCTGCCCTAGTATTTCCCACTCCTGCTCCTGGTACTATTCCAGTATCTGATAGTTGTATTGTACTACTTATCCTTTCGATACTTCTTGATGCTAATGCATCTATTACTATAACCAATTTGGGATGAATATTATCTACTATTCCTTTTAAAATTTCTAATGTTTCTATTCCAGTTGTTCCTAAAACTCCTGGTGATATAGCACTTACCATTCTTGTTCCTTCTTCTACATATTGTGGCAAATAATTTATTATGTGTCTTGTTACTTCAATTTCATTTATTACTTTAGGTCCTAATGCATCTGGTGTTACATAAATATTTCCAAGCCCTACAACTAATATTTCTCCTTTTTTATCAATATGTGAATCTATTACTTTTTTTAGTTCATTTGATAAAACTTCTGCAGATTTTTCTATATCTTCATCCTGTGCTATTCTTAATTGTTTTATATCCATTGTTATATAACTTCCAATGGGCTTTCCTATTGCTTTTTGCCCTTCTTCATTTGTTATTTTTACTCTCTCTACTGATATATTTTCATTTAGTTCTTCTTTTTCACTTTCTATTCCATTTATTTCGTCTTCTATACTGTTTGCTTTTTTGAATATGTCTCTTCTTTCTGATGCTAAGTCTGTTCTAAAATTAAACATAAAAACCAACTCCTACTTTTTTAGTATTCGTTGGTTTTATTTTTTTATTCTGATTTTTATTTTTATTTTTTATAATTTTACAAAGAAAATTTAGTAAATTCCCTTAAAACTAACAAATTCATTTACCATACTAAAACTACTTCCATTATGCTTAAAATACATCTGTAAATAATAGTCTTTTGTATTTATTCCTTTTGGAATTTCTATTGTTGCTTTATAATCTTTCCAATCGGAAGTTGTTGCACATGTTACAGAATCTGTGGCACCTTCTAACCACGTAGGACTATTTCCTGTATTACTTACAAGTCCCCATTTTAATGATGCATTATTATTTCCATCATTCCTTGTTCTAGCATAAATTTCTATGCTTTTTATATTTATCATATGCTGCTACAAATATATTATACTTACTATTTACTTTTACTCCTTCCAATTTCACATCTTTTTCTGTTGTTATCTTTGAACTAACTTGACTATTATCATTTTCATTTATTGCTATTATATGATACTCTAAAACATCTTCTTCATTACTTGCGGTTATACTAATTGTAATTTCTATATATGTTGAACTTGTATTTTTTACTTCAAATCCAACTCTGTTATTATAGCACTATTCTCTTCTATTTTTCTACTTGAATTGTCTATATTTTTTATTTCATCTTTCTTTCTCCTTTTATTTTCTATATGTCATACCTTTTAGTTTTTTCTTTATAATTCTTTAATATATCACTATCATTTAATATTCCTTTATATATTGTAAAATCATAAAAAACTCCATTAAAATAATCATTTTCTAATCTTGCACCAATTTGTGATGTAGATGGTAAATTTACAGTAAGACTACTCTTTTTTCCATATTTTTCTAATTTATTTCCATTTACATATATATTAAAATCTGTTATCGTATTATACGTTATAACTATATTCTTTAAATTTCCATCGAAAAAGTCTTTTGGAACTTTATATGTTTCTGATAAATAATTTACTGTACAAGTAAAATAATCTCCTACATATATTGCTGTTTTTGATTTTTGATCTATATATAATATTTCATTCTTTTTTTGGTAACATCTTATATTCATTTCTATAGTCATTGGGAATGTTAATTCTTTTAAATCCATTTGTGCATATGTAGATTCTCCATTAAAAATACATCCATTTTTCTTTTCATTACTTTCACCATTAATAATATTCATATTTCCTTGATTATTTGTTGAATCTATTATTTTACTCATAGTCAATTTATAAATAATATTGTTTCTGACTATTTGTTCTGTATTATTCTCTACATTATTTTTATCACTTGTATAACTTGTTAATATTTCACTTTCATCTAATATTTTATTGTATACTCTGAAATTATATATTATTCCGTTAAAAAAATTGATATTATCTCTACTACCAATACGTGCTAATGTTGGTATAGCTGTACTTATTGTACTCTTTTTACCATATTTTTCTAATTTGATTCCATTTACATATATATTAAAATCTGTTATTGAATTATATGTTACAACTACATTTTTTAACGAACCATCAAAAAAGTCTTCTGGAACTTTATATGTTTCTGCCGAATTATTTACTGTACAAGTAAAATAATCTCCTACATATATTGTTGTTTTTGATTTTGGATCTATATATAATATTGCCCCTTGTTTCTGATATGCCTTGATTGATATTTCTATTGACATAGGAAATTGCATATCAGGTAATTCTAATGTCCCATATGTTGATCGTCCATTAAATTCTATTCCATTTTCTAATATATTTCCATTATATATCTTAACATTACTCTTCTCAACATTTTCGAATTTATATTCTGCTATCTTCTCATTTTCAGTGTTATTGTTTTTGTTAAAATTATTTTTTTCGAAATCTTTAATATCTATAAAATCATCTAGATCAGTATTTTCATTAATTTCTCCATATTTTACTTTTTGGATATTGCCATTTTTATCTATTAGAAATTTATACTCATTATAGTCATTTACAGATACTATTATTCCATTTAAATTAATAATATCTTCATTTACTCCATTTTTTATGTTTGCACTTTCACTATAAAAGCATTTTTCTATTGTGATGTTATCAGCTTGTTTCATTTCTTCAAATATCTCTTTTATATCGTATCCAACATTATTTGTATAACAATTTGTTCTTATTTCCATAAGTTTTGTATTTATTGTTTCCTTTGCCGATTCATATCTAGTTATTCTTTTTGCTTGTTGTGCTCTTGCAAATAATCCGTTATCACCAGTTAATGTTGAAATTGTAATTCCTGCTAATATTAATAATATTATTATTGTTATTACTAATGCAATTAAAGTGATTCCTCTTTTGTTTTTCAAATTCATTTATATTCCCTCCGATTGCAGGTTGAACCTGCAACTTTATTATAGCATTTGAGGTTTGAATTTTCAATTATTTTATATCACGACATATAATTGTAAAAAACATGACACATTTTCGTAACATTTGCAGTTTGTTCCTGTAATTTTATTTTTATTTTTATTATAAAATGTAACTTAATATAATTCGAAAGGACAACAACATAATGAAAGTAAAAACTTTAAATGGAAATTTAAATATTGTAGGAAAAAATCTTAAGAAATTCAGAAAATTAAAAAATTCCTTTAATCTCACCGAAATTATCAATATCAATATTTTCAGCTGCTGGTTCTTTTGGAAGTCCTGGCATAGTCATTATTTTTCCAGTCAATGCCACAATAAATCCTGCTCCTGCTTTTAACTCTATATCCCTTATTGTAATTTCAAATGGTTCTTTACATTCTAAATTTTTACTATCATCAGATAAAGAATATTGTGTTTTTGCTATACATATAGGCAATTTTTCATATCCTATTTTTTCTATTTTTGATATTTTTTCTAATGCTTGTTCTGTAAAATTAACTCCTTTAGCTCCATAAATTTCTATTGCAATTTTTTCTATTTTTGTTTTTATGCTATCTTCTAATTCATATATATATTTAATATTTTTTGAATCATCTGACATTTTTACTACTTTCTCAGCTAGATCAGTAGCACCTTTTCCACCTTTTTTCCAACCTTCTACTAGACTAAACTCAATATTTTTTTTCATTAACTCTTGTTGAATAAACTTAAGTTCTTCCTCATTATCTGTATTAAATTTATTTATCGCTACAATTACATTTAATCCGAATTTTTCTTTTATATTATCTATATGTTTATAGAGATTATTCATTCCATTTTGTAGTCCCTGTATATTTTTTTCTTGTATTTTTTCTTTTTCTATTCCACCATGATATTTTAAAGCCTTTATTGTGGCAACTATTACCACAACATTTGGCTTAATTCCAGCTTTTCTACATTTTATATCTAAAAATTTTTCTGCACCTAAATCTGCTCCAAATCCAGCCTCTGTTACAGTATAATCAGCCAATTTCATTGCTAATTTTGTTGCAATTATACTATTACAACCATGTGCAATATTGGCAAAAGGTCCTCCATGTATTATTGCTGGTGTATGTTCTAGGGTTTGTACCAAATTGGGTTTTATTGCATCTTTTAACAATACTGCCATTGCTCCTTCGGCTTTTAAATTTTTAGCATATATCGGTTCTTCTTTAGAATTATATCCTATTATCATATTTCCTAATTTTTGTTTTAATTCATCTACATTCTCCACAAGACATAGTATTGCCATTATTTCTGAGGCAACACTTATATCAAATCCGTCTTCTCTAGTTTTTATATTCTTCTCTCCTGAAAGTCCTGTTTCTATTATTCTTAATTGTCTATCATTTAAATCTATACATCTTTTCCATGTTACTTTTTGTATATCTAATTCATTACCATAATAAATATGATTATCAATCATTGCTGATAATAAATTATTTGCTGATGTAATTGCATGTATATCTCCTGTAAAGTGTAGATTTATGTCTTCCATTGGTGCAACTTGTGAACACCCACCTCCTGTTGCTCCTCCTTTTACTCCAAACACTGGTCCTAATGAAGGTTCTCTTAATGCTAGTATTGATTTTTTTCCTATTCGAGTCAATCCATCTGCTAATGATATAGAAACTGTTGTTTTTCCTTCTCCTAATGGTGTTGGATTAATTGCTGTTACTAAAATTAATTTTCCATCTTTTTCATTTTTTAAATTTCTATATACTTCATTTGATATTTTGGCTTTATATTTTCCATAACATTCTATGTCATCTTCTTTTATATTTAATCTTCTTGCTATTTCATCTATCTTTTCTAATTTCACATTTTTTGCAATTTCTATATCTGTCATTATGAACCCTCCTTGTTTTTATACAAAAATCAGTGGAATTAAGCTATTAATCCCACTACAACTCCTATTAGAGCTCCAACAATTACTTGAGTTGGTGTATGCCCTAAAACCTCTACTAATCTTTCTGAAACTTGAACACCTGTTAATCCTGGTGTTTCTACAATTTTGTTTAGCAATGCTGCTTGTTTTCCTGCTGCTCTTCTTACACCACAAGCATCATACATAACAACAAATGCTACTATTAATGCTAATGCAAATATTGGTGTATCTACTCCTTCATATTTTCCAATTAATGTTGCAAGTCCTGTTACAATAGCTGAATGTGAACTTGGCATTCCACCTGCTCCCATTATTCTTTTAAAGTTAAATTTTTTTGTTGTTACTAAATCATAAATAACTTTAAATAATTGAATTGAAAACCATAAAAAAAATGGTATATATATATACTTATTTTGTATAAATCCGATGATATTATTCACTTCTTTATTCTCCCCTTAACTCTCTCTATTCAGCTGTAAAATTCTCTTCTTCTAAATTACCATCTTTTTGTAGTAATATAGTAATTTTTTTCTCTGCTTCTTCTAAAATTTTATTACATTCTTTTGAGATTTTTATTCCTTCTTCAAATTTTGAAATAGAACTATCTAAATTCAAATCGCCTTTTTCTAGTTCTGTTACAATTTCTTCTAACTTTTCCATATTTTCTTCAAAGTTTGCTTTAGCCATCTTTTCTTCTTCCTTTTCTCTTTTTATTCTGTTACAGCTCCTGTTTTTACATTAACTGTATAACGAGCTATTTCCGTTAGATTTGCATCATTGTTTATTACTTTAACTTCATAAATTCCATCTTCTTTTTTTTCAGCTCTATATATATAAGCATCAACATTTATTCCCCATTCTTGTTTTGCTAATTCAATAGCTGTTTGTTCATCATTGCTTGATTTATTTTCTTGTTGACTTTCTTGCTCTTCTTTTCCTATAACTTGACTACTTGATGTATTAGTATTTTTTTCTGTGTTGCTTGTATTTGCTAATGTATTTGCTGTGTTATTTTCTTCTACATTACTTTCTTCTATGTTATTTGCTTCTTCATTTGTTGTATTATTCTCTAATTCATCTGTATTTTCATTAATTTGATTAAAATACTGATCTGTATTTGATGTTTGATTTTCATCAACATTTACTGATGTTTCTTTATTTTTGTTAATATTTATTCCTAGTATTATTCCCAATACTATTACAATAACAACAATAATTCCAATTATTATTTTTGTTCTATTTGTCATTTTATCTTACTTTCCTTTCTAATTTTTCTTATCGTATTTTACAAGATTTCAGCATCTTTTTGTCCATCATAAAATTTTAATTTTACTTTATCACCAGTGCTTAATTTTTTATAACTATTTATGATTTTATTGTCTGATTCTATAATTGAATATCCTCTTGTTAGTGTTTTTAATGGACTTAGTGCATCTAATTTTGATATTAATTCTATATATTTTGTTTTTTCTTCTTTTTGTTTGATTTTTATTGTATTTTCTAATCTTTTTATATAATTGTCTATTCTTAAGTAATTATCATTTATATTTCTAGTTGGTTCTTTAAATACTCTACTGTTCATACATTTTTCGTATCTAAGTTTCATTATTTCAACTTTTTTTACTAATGACATTCTTAATCTATTTTGATATACATTTATTTTTTGTTTTATTTCATATATATCTGGAACAGCAAGTTCCGCTGCCGCAGATGGTGTTGGTGCTCTTAAGTCTGCTACAAAGTCTGATATAGAAAAGTCTGTTTCATGCCCTACTGCCGAAATTATTGGTAATTTAGAATTATAAATTGCATGTGCTACTATTTCTTCATTAAATGGCCATAAATCTTCTAATGAACCTCCTCCTCTAGCTAAAATCAAAACATCTGCTAAATTATTTTCATTCATAAACCTAATGCCATCTGCAATTTTTTCTGCTGCCCCTTCTCCTTGAACTGGAACAGGGTATAATCTTATTTGTACATTTGGATTTCTACGTGTACTTACATTTATTATATCTCTTATTACAGAACCTGTTTGTGATGTTAATACTCCTATTACTTTGGGCATTAATGGAATTTTTTGTTTATGGCTTTCATCAAAATAACCTTCTTCATCTAGTCTTTGTTTTAATTCTTCATATTTTTTGTATAGAATTCCAACTCCATCTTCTTGCATTGCTTTTACATATATTTGATAAATTCCATCTCTTTCAAAAACAGATACTCCACCTAAGACAAAAACTTTCATTCCATCTTTTGGCATAAAATCTAATTTTTGTGCATAACTTTTGAACATTATGCATTTTATTAATGAATTTTCATCTTTTAAAGTGAAGTACATATGTCCTGTATAATGATTTTTAAAGTTTGATATTTCACCTTTTATAAGAACATTGTTTAAATATTCATCATCTGCTATTTTATTCTTTATATAACTATTTAAATCGCTAACACTTATAGCCATATCTTGATAATTCATAAATTACATATCCTTTACTATACTTGCTAAAACACCATTAACAAAATTTTTAGATTTATCTTCTCCATATTTTTTTGCAAGTTCAACAGCTTCGTTTATTGCTACTTTATATGGTGTTTCTGTATATTTTATTTCATAGATTGCTAGTTTTAGAACAGATAAATCCATTTTTGATATTCTGCTTAATTTCCAGTCTGATTTTAAATTGTTCTCTATATTTTTTAATATTTCCTGTTCATTTTCTTTAATTCCCAATACTGCATTTTTTATATATTTTTTTGCTTCTTGGTCTACTATGTTATTACTTTCAAAAAATAATTCTATTTGTTCTTCTAAATTATTACTTTGTTGAATTTCTAAACTATATATTAATTTAAAAGCATTTTCTCTACTTATTGATCTATTCATTTTTTCATTCCTTACCTTTTACATTTTGTCTATAAATTTTTTTGTTTTTTCTTTTACTTCTTCTTTATTTTGTTGTATATAATTTCCTACAAATGCACCTGCTAAAATTAGTAATATTCCAACTATTACTTCATATAATCTAGTTGCTAAAATTATAATTGCTACGATTACTCCAATAATTGCACCTTTATACTTAATTAAAAAATTCTTTATATCTTCCATTTTTTTGCTTCCTTTCTATTTTATCTATGCTTGTTCTATTTTACGTTGTTTTTCTTGGACAGCTTTTTTTATTGTTATATTTACTTCTTTTACTTCTAAGTCTGCTGATTGTTTTACTTTTTCTTTTATTCTATTTTGTAAATCTACTGTTAAGTCTTTTATTATAGTTTCTGAACTAACTACTAAATTAACATATATATTTACATTATTGTTTTTATCTAGTTCAACTCTAGAAGATACATCTTTTGCTTCTTTATATTCTTTTGTTACTGCTTCTACTAAATTTTCTATTGTTTCTTTAGATATCATTAATTTTCCATTATCATTAGCAAGTAATACTCCTTGTTTATCTTTTTGCTCTTGTTTTGAAGTTGGGTCAAAGAATATGCATCTTATTGATAATAAGATAAATACTACACTTACTCCTAAAATTATTCTTGATGATGTTTCTCCTATTAATAGTGCTTTTGCTAAATTTGCTACAACATTTGTATCTAGCCATCCAAATACTAATAAACATAATATAACTGACATTATTAATATTATATTTGAATATAATATTAGTGTGATTTTTTCTATAATTTTCATTTTCTTTACCTCTCTTTTTTCTTTTTGTTTTTTATTATTCTTTATCTTCTTTGTTTTCTTCTACTTGTTCTACTGGTTTTTCTTCAGATTTTTTAGCAATATCTGTATTTACACCTTGAACGTGTACATTTACTTCTTCTACTTTAAATCCTGTCATACTTTCAACTGCTTTTTTAACTCTATTTTGGATTTCAAAAGCAACATCTGGAATTCTTGAACCATATTCAACTATAATATTTACATCTATTTTTGCAGTATTTTCTGTCTTATCAACTTTTATTCCCTTTGCCATATTTTTCTTTCCACTAAAGACCTCTGAAATACCTCCTGCAAAACCTCCTGCCATTCCAGCTACGCCTTGTACCTCAGATACTGCTACACCAGCGATTACTGCTATAACATCTGTTGATATTTCTATTCCGTTTTCCTCTTCTTTTACCTCTTCTTTTACCTCTTCTTTTATTTTTTGTTCATTTTCTTGATTTACTTTTTCTTCACTCATGAAAATACCTCCTTTTATATCTTGTTTTCCCCTTTATTTTTAGCAAGAAAAAAAGATATACTTATTTATGTTATAAGTATATCAATTTTTGGTATTTTTTACAACCTTTTTTAAATAAAAAAATTCAATAAAAATAATTTCTATTTTTTATTTAAAAGTTCATTCATATTTTTTTACTAATCGCTATAAATTTTATAATCAAAATTATAGCAATTTTAGGTAATTTATGATATACTATAAAATATATTAAAAGATGATTTTTAGGAGGTTTTATATGTATAATGAAGAAAATTATATAATTGAAAATGAAACAACTGATAATAATAAAAAGCAAGAATATTGGAACACTGGTATTGGTTTAAATAAAGTTGATAATTTAGAGCCTTCTAAGTATTTAATAGATTTATCTCAAAAAAACATCAGTGGTGAACTTAAATATTACGAAATAGAAAACTTGTTAAAAAAATACTATGAAACACAAGATTCTAACAACATAAGTATTCAAAAGGAAAAAGAATGTGATTTAGTCTCACTAAGAATAGCTCAATTATTAGAAGATAAAAGTTTTGGTTTTAGCCCTATCACTTTAAAAAATATTCATAAATTCTTATTTAAAGATATTTATGACTTTGCTGGTAATTATAGAAATTATAATATTACAAAAAAAGAAGATATACTTAATGGTGATACCGTTAAATATGTAAATTATCAAGATATAGAAAACTACTTTGATTATGATTTTAAAGAAGAAAAAGAATTTGATTACTCTAAATTAAATAATGATGAACTCATAAAACATATTGCTAAATTTACTTCTAGCATTTGGCAGGTACATCCTTTTGGAGAAGGCAATACTAGAACAACTGCA
This sequence comes from uncultured Clostridia bacterium, assembly GCA_934130705.1. The sequence goes on along the minus strand of CAKOYL010000012.1, from coordinate 11,687 downwards.
GTATTTATCGAAAAGTATCTTAACAGTATGGGATTTAACGTTAATAATGATATGTTTAAAGATAAAAGTTTGTACTTTAGAAATGCTTTAGTACGAAGTAATTATGGAAATATTCCAAAAGGAATTTACCCTACTTTTGATTATTTAGTTATGTTTTTTGAAAATTTATTACAAGGAAAGAATAATGAACTTAAAAATAAGGAATTATATGTAAAAAACTTATTTGACTAGTCTTGACAATATAAAATTTTAAGTGAATAGATATTGTATTATATAGTGTGCAATTTTTAAGATAATAAAAAAATGATATATAATACAATATCATTTTTTTATTTTAATTAAATCTACTTGTTTGCAGTAATTATATAAAAATTTTTCCTGTTAAATTATCTTGAATTCCTCTTAGGAAATCTCCAATACTCATTCTCTTTGCATTTTCACCTTGAATCTCCAAAACCTTCAATATTCCATCTTTTGTTTTAATAAAAAGTCCTTCTTTAGGATTTGATAAAATTACAGTTCCATTTTTTAATATTTCTATATTATCTGCAATAATTTCATCTTGTTTTGCAATATCAACTTTCCAAAATTTTATTTTCTTTTCATCTAAAAATGTATATGCTCCCATAATAGGATTTAAACCTCTTACAAGATTTTTTATGTTTTGAGCTGTTTGTTCATCCCAATTAATTTTTGACATTTCTTTATTTAACATTGGAGCCATAGTAAACTCTTCTCCTTGTTTTTCTCTATGAGCTGTTCCTTCTTCTATTTGTTTTAGAGTCTCTACTAATAATTTTGCACCTATTTTAGAAAGTCTGTCCCATAATTCTCCTGTTGTTTCATCTTCTCCGATTTCTACTTTTTCTTTTAAAATCATATCTCCTGTGTCCATTCCTTTTCCCATATACATTGTTGTAACGCCAGTTTCTTTATCTCCGTTTAAAACCGCCCATTGAATTGGTGCTGCGCCTCTATATTTTGGAAGTAATGAACCATGTACATTTATACATCCATATCTAGGAATTTCTAATATTTCTTTTGGTAATATTTTTCCATATGCTACTACGCAGATTACGTCAGGATTTAGGCTTTTTATTTTTTCTACAAATTCTTCATTATTTCTTACTTTTTCTGGTTGATAAACGGTTAATCCTTTTTCTAATGCAAATTCTTTTACTGGAGATGCTACCATTTTCATTCCTCTTCCTTTTGGTTTATCTGGATTTGTAACGACTCCTAAAATTTCATAACCCGCATTATAAACCGCTTCTAAACTCTCTCTTGCAAAATCTGGTGTACCCATAAATAATATTCTCAACATTGTTAAACCTCCTAATTTTCTGGTTCTACATACTCTAAAGTTCCAGGCAAAATTTTATCAATAAAAACTTCACCATTTAAATGGTCTACTTCATGGCAAATTGCTTGAGCTAATAACTCTTTAGCTTTTACTCTCATTCTTTTACCAGTTCTATCTGTATATTCAGCTACAACTTCTTCTGGTCTAACAACTTTTGCAAATTTATTTGGGAAACTTAAGCATCCCTCTTCTACTTCTCTTTCTCCTTTTGTTTTTAAAATAACTGGATTAATTAAAACAATTGGACCATTATCATCGTAAATATCTATTACAACAAGTCTTTTTAAAATTCCAACTTGCACTGCAGCTAAACCTACACCATTATATTTATGCATTGTTTCTATCATATCATCTATTAATATTTGTAGTTTATTATCTATTGTTTCAACATCTCTTGATTTCTTTTTTAAAATCTCGTCTCCTTCTAATCTTAAATTTCTAATAGCCATTTTTGCTCCTCCTTTTTCTTTATTAACTCATATTATTTGGATTAACATCTATTGTTATTTTTGTATTTTTGTAATTTTTTTGATATATTTCTTTTAATGTGTCATTGAAGATTTTATTTGCTTCTTCTGTCATGTTTCCTTTTATGATAATTCTCCATCTAAATTTATTTTGTATTTTATCTATTGGTGATGGCATTGGCTTAAAGATATTGAATTGTCCTTTATCTATTTTATCTTCTAATTTTTCAAATATCTCTTGTGATACTTTCTTAATTTCATCTTCATTTGTACTATTAAATCCAATTACTATTATATCGCAAAATGGTGGATATTTCAACTGTTTTCTTAATGCTATTTCTGTTTCGTAAAATCCATCATAATTTTGTTTTTGTGCTTCTTGTATACTAAAATTTTCAGGATTATATGTTTGAATTATAACTTTTCCCGGCAAATTTTCTCTACCCGCTCTTCCTGCGACTTGGGTTAAAATTTGGAATGTTCTTTCTGTTGCTCTATAATCATCTATATTTAGAGAACTATCAGCTGCAATTACACCAACTAAAGTTACCTTTGGAAAATGATGACCTTTTACTACCATTTGAGTTCCTATTAATATATCAATATCTTCATTTTTGAATTTATTTAATATTTCCTCATGTGAATTTTTCTTTGTTACTGTGTCTACATCCATTCTAATTGTTTTTGCTTGTGGAAATTGCTTATGAATTTCTTGTTCTAATTTTTGTGTTCCTGTTCCAAAATATCTTATTTTATCGCTTCCACATTCAGGACATATTTTTACTAGTTTTTCTTCATAACCACAATAATGACATTTTAATTTATTTTCGTAACTATGATAAGTCATACTTATATCACAATTTTTGCATTTAACAGTATACCCACAATTTCTACACATTATAAATGTTGAATAACCTCTTCTATTTAAAAATAGAATTGTTTGTAATTTATTTTTAAGATTTTCTTCTATTGATTGATATAAATCCATACTAAGCATTGATCTATTGCCATTTGCTAATTCTTGTTTTAAATCTACAATTTCTACTTTTGGAAGAGCTGAATTATTTGCTCTTTTTGTTAGTTCTAATAGTGTTATTTCATTCTTTTCTTTTGATTTATAATATGTTGTTAAATCTGGTGTTGCACTTCCTAAAACTAAAGGAATGTTATTTTCTTTTGCTACTTTTTTTGCTATTTCTTTTGCATTATATTTTGGTGTTGATTCTGATTTATATGAACTATCGTGTTCCTCATCTATTATTATAATGCCAAGATTTTTTATTGGAGCAAATATTGCAGACCTTGCTCCTATTACAATTTTAGCTTTTTCTTCTTTTATTCTTTCCCATTCATCATGTCTTTCTCCAATTGATAATTTACTGTGTAAAACTGCAATTTGTTCTTTTCCAAATCTTGCGATAAATCTATCTAACATTTGTGGTGTTAGCGATATTTCTGGTACTAATACGATTGCCGTTTTATTATTTTCTATTGCTTCTTGTATTAATTGTAAATACACTTCTGTTTTTCCTGAACCTGTTACACCATATAATAAAAACTCTTCAAATTGATTTTGTTGCATTGCATTTTGGACTTTTTTAAAGGCGTTTTCCTGTTCTTCTGTTAGTTTTAATTTTTGGTTTTGTTCTATATTTTTGTTTATTAATGGATTTCTATCAATTTTCTTTTCTGTGATTTCTAAATAACCATTTTTTACTAATGTATTTACAATTGCTCTTGAACAATCTGTAAATGCCTCTATTTCAGTTACTGTACACCCCTCATTGGATTTTACAAAATTCAATATTCTCTTTTGTTTTTCTGATTTTATCTTTCCTGCTTCTATATCAAATACTATCTCATCATATTCTTTTTTTAAATATACAACATTTATTTTTTTGTCTTGAATTCGATTATTAACATTTTTTGTTCTTGTTCCAGGTGTTTGCATTAATTTTATACATTCAGAAATATTACAAAAATATCTATTTGCCATCCAATTTGCCATTTCAATTTGCTTATCGGTTAGACCTGTTTCTACTTTGGCTATATCTTTGATTTCAAATTGTGATTTTTCTTTTATTTTTACTACATGTGCTTCTTCTAGATTCTTCATTTTTCCAAATGGTACTAACACTTTTGTTCCTACAGAAACAATATCTTGGTATTCTTCTGGAATGTTGTAGTCAAAGGTTCTATTTAATTTTTTTGCTGAACTATTTATTATTACTTCTGCTACCAATTTTTTCTCCTTTTGTCTCTTTTTTTGTGATTTTATTTTACTATATTTTTTTGTTTTAAGCAAGATTGTTTTGGAGTGAAAAATTAAAAAGTGCTGATTACCAGCACTTTATTTTTTATTATTTTTTATTTTATATTTTTTATTTTATTGAGTATCCTGTTTGTGGTGAACTTCCGTCCCCGATATTGGTTATGTCTAGTTTTACTGATGAATTTAGGGTTATTACTGGACGGAAAGCAGCAGTTCCTAAAAAAGATCTTTCATTCGAATTATACACTCCACCATCATATACTTTACCTGAAATAATAAGTCGTACTCCAAATATCGCATAATCATAAACATCTTCGATGCAACGAGAAGATAGCCAATATCTCTTATATTCATTTCCATTATTTATAAATAAGTTATAATAAATCAAATTATCAAAATCTCCTTCTTCCATTACTTTATCCCAATAAGTATATTTTAAATTCCATGATTTGCATATTTGCTTATCATTTTGCTCTATTAATTCTGTTTGTTCACTTAATTCTAATTTTGTATTATTTAAATTTTCGTTTAATGTTACAATTTGATTTTTTTCTTGCAATAATATATCAGGGTAATATTTATACATTGGAGAAATCACAGTTCCATATTTAGATGTGATTTTACTATAATCTTTTTCTATCATCTTATCTTGTATATCTTCTATCTTTAAATTTTGTACATTGCTTGATAAAGTGGAATTTGAATACAATGTTTTACATGTATGGTCTAATAAATAAACCGCATTATTATATCCATTATATCCTGAAAGAGCTATTGTTGAAGTTGTTGGTCCATCACTTATTAATCTTACTTTTCCATCTTCAACATCTAATACTCTCCAATTTAATTTTTCTTGTTTTAATGTGTTTGCCGTATTAGTATCAGTTCCTGAATATGTTCCTAACTCATTTAAAATTTCTGATGTATCTGCACTATCTGCTTCATATTTTATATAATCTCCAATTTTTATTGTATTATTTTTAACTTTATCTACAAGAGTTCCTCCTGTTATTATTTTCTGTTCTTTTGCTCCTAAAGATATTTCATTTCCGTGTACAACTTCAATATCATAAGTTCCATCTTCTTTTACATAAAAAGATAAATCATTACTTGTTTTCCATTGTGAACTGTCTTTTAACTTGTACTTTACTTGCCAATCATTTATATATCCTTCATACTGGATATTACTAATTTCAATTTTACATCTATTTTCTTCAACTATTGTATTTATGTCATAACTTCCTGATTGTGTATTTTTATTGTTATATTCTACATTGTATAACCCATCTGTAAATTGTTCTGACATATAATATGTTTTGCCTTTATATTCGAATCCTATGCAACTAATAACTATTCTTTTTTCTATATTAACAAAATAATCTCTTGTTATACTGTCAAAATTAAATTTATTATTAATATAATCTTTACTGCAATATCTAAATCCTTTTTTTATGTTGGTAATTTCTTCATCACTTTTATTCTCAAATATAATATTATAAACAGTTTCTACATTAAATATACTCTTCTGTTGTTCTGTAAGTTCTGTTCCTTTTTCAGTTTCATTACTTTGATTTAATTCATTTACTTTTGTTTGCATTATTTTTAATTCTGATTTAAATTCATTGAATTTTGCCGAATTAATTGCATCTTGACCTGAATTTATACCAATAGAAGCTAAAATTAATAAAACAACTATTGTCACTACTAATGCAATAAGTGTCACACCTTTTGTTTCTTTGATTTTTTTCATTTGTTAGCCTCCTAATATATTTTTTTATTGTTTTATTTTTTTGTTTTCTACATTGCTTATATTCTAATATTTTTCGTAATTTATCAATTATAAAATAATTATAACAGATAATATAGTATTGATAAATAGTTTATATTAAATTTATATAAAAATTGTACTTTTTAATTTTTTTTTTAATTTTTTTACTTTTTCAACTTCTAATACTTTTGCACTTTTCTTTGGTGTCGGTAAATCCTCTGGCATATTACCACCTATTCTTTTTATTGTTTGCCTTACTGCTTGTCCTATATCATGATGTGTATTACAAGCTTCTTGTTCATTATTTATATTTTTATTCTTTAGTACTTCATCTGTTTGGGTTATTCTAAATAAATTAGCTGCAAGTTCAGTACTTCCCATATAATCCAATATATCTTCTTTATCGTTTGTTCAAGAGCTATTTGTTTTTTTCTTGAACTTCCATTCTGAGCAATTAAATAACATGCATATCTATTTAATATATAATCATAATCTTCAACAAATTTTTCTCCACCATTAGGCATTTTTGATATTTTTCCCAAATGGGAAAAACATTCATCTACTGAAATATTACTATTTTCACAGGCTATCAGTGCCTTCTTTATTATATGTTTAAATTTATCCCAACTTGAATATCCTAAAACTATCATCAATTCCCTTGCTGACCAATATTCAATACCATTTTCATCTATGTGTTTTATATTTTCGAAATTTTCTTCCGTTATATTTATTAAATTGTCTTTTCCCATTTCGTACCTCCTCTTTTATAATTTCCTCCCATTATTAAAAACCACAATTTATATAAAACAATGTTTTTTATATCATTTATTAAAATTCTACTCTTTATTTTTTCTGTTTACACAACTAAATACTTTATTCCATTCTTTTTACACATATTTCTGTATTTTTCTATTAAAAAATATTTAAAAATCTGCAAATGTTTTTCATACAATTTAACATTAGCAGATTTTTAATACTGGCTGGGGTAGTAAGATTCGAACTTACGAAATGACCGGGTCAGAGCCGGTTGCCTTACCACTTGGCGATACCCCAATAATTTTGTTTGATATTATGTATTTTTTGCTCAACATTAAATGTATATTATCACAATTTTATATATTTGTCTATTAAAAAAATAAATTTTTAAGAACTATACTGTTGATTTTTATAAAGTATAGTCCTTAAATTTTATTTCATATTGTAAGTTCCTATATCCTTATCCCATTGCTTAATAATATATTGTTTTTCTGTTTTAGGAACTAATGCAATTCTAAATGCTGACATTGGCATTGTATGATTATATGTACATTCAATTCCATCTGAAGCTGTTTTAACCCATCCAACTTTATTAACAAATATTTGATATATTATTGAATATTGAGAATAATCTTTTAATTTCATTGTAATTCCAGATATACCATAATTAAATTCCCAAGCCAAATCAGATGGTATTGGATTTTTACCATTGCTATCCGTAGCTCCATCTCGGTTCATTCCGCTTCCTCCAAATTGAAAATACTTTTTAGAATTAATTGTTACCAAATCATCTGATTTCATCGATTTAAATAAATTTTTTCCTGGATTGTAACCATATTTATAAATAAGTCCTGATGTGGTACATCTTCCTGTATTTTCTCCACTCCAATATGAATGAATATAAGCATTTGCTTGAACAAAATCTTTTTCAACATTTCCGCTTATATTAAAAGCTAATGCTTCTGTTTTTGACTTAATATCATTCTTAATTGCATCTTTTCCCGCAACATCGTAATTTCCATATCCAAAAGACCATCCATAGCTTGAATTGTGAGATGCATATATAACATTAATATAAGTGGCTTGTGTAACATTTATTTCTACATTTGATGTATTTCCAGCATAATCTGTTATTGGTAAATTATATGAGATATTATTAGTAAATTCTTTTGTTAAAGCTAAATTATTACTAGATTTTTTCCATCCATCAATATTTCTTATATTTTCATTTAAAGTAATTTCAGCATTAACTTTCCCATCTTGTATTTTCGTTTCTTTAAATTTTCCTGTCGGTGCTATATTATCTATTGTTATTCCAGTATTTATAGATATTGCTTCATTATATAAATTCGATTTATCCACAGCTGTTTTCTCTTTTAGATTTATATTTAAAACACCATTTTCTTTTATTCCTTGTATATCTATTTGATATACATATGAATCTTCTTTCTGTTCTTTTTTATTAACTTTCAATTCATATTCATTTACTATAATACTCTTACTTCCACTTTTTAATATTAATTCAATATGATTTTTATCTAAATTTATATTTTTTAGATTTTCCTCAGTTATTTTTAGTTTGACACTTATCGTATGAGCTTTGTTTGCGTACTTTTCATAATTAACATTTGTATTCTGAATACTTATCAATTCTATTTTCGGTTTTATTTGATCAATATTTAGATTTGCAACATTTATTGTTGAATCCATTATATACTTAGCATTAGAAATTGTATTGATTGAAACAAAAAATAAAATTGTTATAAATAAATATAATATTTTTCTTCTTATATAAACACCTCCTTCTAACATTCTTTTCCTATTACAGAAATACTAAATTCATACTGCTTTATTTTACTATCTTTAGTATCTTGCATTCCGTCATTTTCATAATCCCAACACCATTCTATATGAATAACTTTTAAACTTTTTTCTTCTATTTCACCTTGTAATTTAGTTGATAATTCTTCCAATGAATTTGATTCTGAAATTAATTTATTATTTTCATATGCACAAAATTTTAAATTCTTTGGTTTTTCATTTTTGCTAATAAATTCAATATTATATTCTGATTTTTTATTTGATTTTAATCCAATATCAAACTTTCCTTTTGTTCCTGGTGCAATTTTTTCTTTAACTAAATTATTAGCATTGGCTGTAGAAATTAAATCAATAGAATCTATTTTTTGCCTATTACCATTAACATTAAATTCGAAATAATCATTTTTTTCATTTGGGATATTTATAGATTTTTGAAAGATTTTTAGAAATAAAATATCTTCGAAAGAATTTAGTTTTCTGACTTTTAAAATAAAAAATATTGCAATTATTAATATAATCAAGGATAAAATTATAAAAATTTTCTTTTTCACGTATTTCACCTATCCTTTTTTCTGTTCTGTATGAACCTTTAGTTGAATTTGTTGAATAATATCATTTGGAGTTACAGATTTATTTTTATCATATACAATTTCTAATTTGTATACATTTTCTTTTTTTGTCTCTTTTGATATCGTTCTATAATCTGATTTATTTTGATTGAAATTAATTAATTTTTCATTTTCATATAATTTAAATTGAATAGATTTATCAACATCATTTAAAACTTCAATGTAATACTTTAAATCTATATCTGTTGTTTTAGTTTCATTATAATTTTTAACTTTAAATGTATATATTCCAGTATTTTCAATAGCTGTTATATCAATGCTTGGATTACTTTCAACTACCAAAATTGGTTCAGCTATTGATGTGTTTGATTTTATGATTGTTCCTTCTATACTTTTTGCAAAACTATATCCACTAAATAGTAATAACAAAACAAATAGTATTATTATTAACAATGTTAACATTTTTAGTTTTTCATTTTCTTTTGTTTTTCTTTTTGTTTTACTTTTTTTCATTTAACCTCCTATTTATTCATTTACATTTTCATATTAATTTTTCTATTCTCCAGGATTAATTTGTATTCCTGTTACAATTACGTCAAAATCATATGTTTTTATATTTTTTGAGTCCTCAGTATCTATTTTATCGTTTTTTGCAATTTCTTCAACAGTTGTTCCTGTTTCGTATGGCCAAATCCATTTTATGTCTAAAGTTTTTATTTTGTTTTCTTCATTTGCCTCAATATTTCCTTCTAAAATTTTTTGTAATTCATTTAATGAATTATATGTTTCTCCATTATACTGAAATTTTAGATTTCTTGGTTTATTCGTTTCATTTTCAAATCTTATATTATAATTTATACCAACTTCTGAATCTGTTCCATCTAATTTTATTTGAAAATTTCCTTGTGTTCCTGGTGCAATTTTACTATTAACTAATGTTTTATTATTAATAGTTGTATTTAATGATATTGTTTGTATTTTTTCATCTTTATCGTTTACTTTAAAACTCCAATTTGCAACATCTGCAGTTCCTTTTCCTTGAACATTTGCCATATATTTTGCATATGTTTGTCCTCCTATAAATGCCATTAAAATACATGCTAATACACAAATTCCTAATATTATTATTTTTTTATTTTTTCTCAATAGCATTCCTCCTTTTAATTTAATTTTAATTTGGGATTTAATAAGATTTTAAATTTGTTCTAATTGAACTTTTGAATTAAATTTTTTTAATATGAAAATGTAAAATTATTATAAGTCGAAAAAGTAGATTTGTCAACAAAAACATTTCGACAAAAAATGACAATTCTACTTTTTTCTTTTTCATTATTTTTTATTTACACCAATAATTCCTCCTAGAATACCAAACACTATTCCAAGTATAATCATTATAATAGATTGAAAATTCAAAGAAAATCTCCAATTTAATAAACTCGAAATAATATATATTATTAAAATATATAATCCCCCTATAAATGCTCCGTTTAATAAACCATTTTTTCTTATTTTTGTATTTACTATTGAACTTCCAACTAATATACTTAATGCTGATATTATCATTATAACTGGATTTATGGTATTTTCATTTACATTGGTATATGTCAATACTAGTGAAAAGATTATTAATAAAACTAATGTTAATAATATTGATATCCCTATACCTTTAATTATGTTTTGTGCTGTTCCCATTTTCTTTCCTCCATATTTTTTATTTATTAAATTATATTTATGTATTGGGGAATTATAACCATAAAATGGAGAAAAGCTAGAAGATTTATTAAATCTTTCAGCTTTTATTTTTACTTTCTTGAATAACACTGATTTTCTATTTGCATATACAAACCAGAACCTAATACATATTCTGACTGATATACAATATCATCTGGTATAATTATACTGCAATTACCACTCAAAATTTCTTCAGCTGCGCTTATAGAATCTTGATTCGGCTCTAAATAGATCCGAGGGTCCTTATTATTTACAGAAAGAACACTTGCATATTGGTTTTTCTGAAAAATAACTTCTTGTATCGTATTCGGGAAATCCGGGTCATTCACCCTATTTAATACAACTAATCCACACATAAGCTTGTTTAAATAACAAGCCCCTTCTTCTTCTGCCATGATTACATGACTTAACCAGTAGAGATCACTTTCATTGGAATCTTCAATATCTTGTTTTGATTCATCTTCTTCAATAACATTTGATTCAAATTTAGCAATTTCCTCTACTTTTTCACTTTCTATATAACTTTTGTCAATAGAATGAATATATGGCTTTGGATCTACATTTATTATATTATGACTATCAATAAAAAACATATTAATTAAAAGTTCTATCGATATTCCTACTACTCCTGATGCCATTATGGCATGACCTGCTAATTCTAGTGTCCGCTTCTTAAAATTTTTCTTGTACATATAATTTTTCTCCTTTTCCTTCTTTTTTATTTTAAAAAAGAATTTCTATTTTTTTATACATTTCTATTATATCACAAATTATGTTAATTTGCAATTTTTTTTAAAATAGGGTTGACAATATATATTAAATGAGTTAAAATATAAAAGTGCCAAGAAGACAAGCACGTAAGCCATGGTGGATGTAGCGTAGTTGGTTAACGCGCCAGTTTGTGGCACTGGAGACCGTGGGTTCGAGTCCCATCTTCCAC
>CAKOYL010000011.1 GCA_934130705.1 uncultured Clostridia bacterium | reverse complement strand
TACTTTCATTATATTTCACTCCTATTTATAAATTATCAATATGCTTAAAAACTTCATCTAAAGAATATGTTTTATTTGATTTTATATCATCTAAACCCTGTTGCAACTTGCATTTCAAATCATTCTTATCTCTAATTATTGCACTTTCTGGAGCACAATCATAATCTAACATATTGTCCTATGATCATAATCATCTAATAAATCTAATGCTTTTGAATATCCTCCAATCACCTTTAATATTTCTTTTGCATCATTTCCTTCTAGTCTCTCATCAATACGATTTGCAATATCTATTAATTTTATAGTTTTTTCCAAGTATTCTAATCTTTTTTGATTTACTGCTTTTATAATAAGAACAAACATTTGCCTATACTTCACAGCAAAATTATTAATTATTTTTATTCAAAACTGTCGCGGCATCAAAGCTTTGTGCAAAACAGTCTTATTTTTTTAGCTTAGTAATATTACAAAACACTTAATTTTTCTAATGTATTTAAATCTATTCTAAGTTTACAACAAAAGGATATTTTAATTCCATGATTAACTTAATTTCTTTTTCCTCTCTTTCTTCTAATTGTTTGTTTAAATGCCCATACGTATTTTGAAACTGATTACATTTAAATCTATTTTTAAATGACATGTGTAAATTATTTGCTAATAAAGATTCATATTTACCAAAATCAAATGCAATTGGTGATTCTAGTAACTCATAATGCTTAACAACATAAGCCTGATAGTTTTTTCCTTCTGTAAAACTTGTTTTTATACCATCTGGAATCGTCAATTCTTGTTTGTCAGGTCCATATGCTTTTTTGGCATAATAAGGAACTATTGTTGCTTTTACAGGATCTTTTGCAGCTTTATTTATTTTACATAGCACATATACTTTGTCATTTTCATCTAATTTCCAAACTTGTTCAATAGATTTTTTATCTATTTTTGCAGACCACAAACTATATTTACATTCAGCAATTTCATTTTCTTTTCTCTCTATTATTTCTTCAACAGTTTCACCAGCATGGTTACCAATAACACTGTAAAATATGTGATTATAGTTATTTGTTAAAAATTTTTCTGTCATAAATACCTCCATTTTAGTTATAATATTTTCTATATAAAGGATGTTCATAGTCATCATGTTCATAAAACTCTTCTATATGTTCTTTTGTTTCATGATATGCAAATATATTATATTCTTTATAATAATATACTTCTTTTCTTAATCTATTACTGTAATACTCTACACCACAATATTTAACACCATCTATTTCTTTAATAGGAGTATCTTTTATTATCCATACTAATAAAATAAACTCTATAAATACGATTATCACATTTATGACAATCCAAAATATAATAAAAAAGCTTCGTACTTCTTTATTTTTAATAGTATTTAGCGAGAATACTCCTAATAAAGTAATTCCTAATGGGATTATAAGTGCAGCTAACCAAATAAAATCAGACCTTAAATGCCAGTTAAAATTGCCAATAATTTTATTTATAATAATAATCAAAATTCCAACTAATATTAATGTTATACTAAAAAATATTTTTTTCTTCATAAATTTCCTTTATTTCCTTCTTTAATCTTGTTTTTGAGAATCTATCAATATAAGCTAAATAACCTGAATAAATAATTGGAATTTCTTTTTTTCCATATTTATATGTAAATACACTACCATTTTCATCATTATCTTCAACTGCTAATTTTACATATTCAGATGCTTTTGCATTTGCAACAACTATTAAGCCTATTTTGTATTTTTCTATATATAAATTTATCATTTTTTTGGCAATTTTTTGCATCTTTTCTTTGTTTTGATTTAGAATTGATAATAGCTCATTCTGATTAGAATCTGCAATCCAAAATAAATCATTAAAGAAAACTAGTGGAGTATTTTTATTAAATTCTTTTCTTTCCTTGTCATACATCTCCATAAATAATTTTATATCCTTTTCTTTGTTTTTTTGCAATTTCTTTTTCTTTTGTGGTAAGCATTTAATTTGTGCATCTAAAATCATTCTTATCTCATCTTCAAAATCATTTCTGTTAAGTGCAACCCAAGGATATTTTGCTTCTATGCATTTGAAAATTTCAAAATTTGGATTATAATATTTACTCCAAATATATTTTTCTTTGATTCCATAATTTCTTAAAATGGGATCAATTTTCTCATCCATATCTTTATCTAAATCAAAAGAATACAAATCCATCTTAACGTCTACTTTTTTATCATTTGAATTTGTGTTTTGTGTTTTCTTTTGGGTATCTCCTGGATTTATACCAAGGTTTAATATATTCCAACTATTTTCAATCCCTAAATCTTCTAAGTTAATTGGGTAATTGTTGGTTAATTCAAACATAAGATCATTTTCTAATTCTTTATATTCTTCACCATCCGTTGGTAATTGTATGTCATCATCTAAATTTTTTATATTTTTTGATTTTAAGTATTCTTTTGTACTTTCTTCTATAAGAATTTTTAAGTCATTCAAAATTTCTTTTTGCTCATTTTTATCTGTACTTGCATTATTATCTATTTTTTTATTTAATTTTTTAAAGTTTGTTTCCCATTTATTTTTTTGATTTTTTAAATTTTTTAATCTTTTCAATACAAAGTTATTATTTTTGCTATTTTTCATTCATTTTTCTCCTTTATCCAATAAATTATTCAATAAACTTACAGATTTTTAAATCTTATTTTTTTAGCTTTTTATCTTTATTTGATTGTTCTACTTTATTTGAATTCTGACTAAAGCAGTCATAAAATATTTTTACTAATTCTCCGAAATCTTGGTCATCACCAAAACCTTCTAATTTATAATCTTGTTCATAATTTCTTTCTGGTATTCCTAAATCTTTTCTTATGTCTTTTATAAATTTTTCTTTATCTATTTCTTGCATATTCCCACTCCCTATATCATTTGTTTTTTATATTATATATCTAATAGATATCTTTTTCAATACATACATTTTTTTATTTAAATTTTATATGCCAAAACCTATTTTCCTAGTTTGCTTTTCTTTAAATGTTATTGTTTGAATTGCTTTTTCTATATCTTTCTTTGTTATAGAGTTTATTGATTTACTATTAGTTTGTACTATTCTATCAGCTTGTTCAAATTTTATTTTTTCAAATAAATTCCTAACATATCTTCCATTTCCAAAATTTTCTTCTTTTTTTGCCTTGTTAAAATTATCAATTAATATTTCTTTGCAGTTTTCTGATAATTTATATTTTTCTTTTTTACATAATCCTTTGAATATTGCTAACAATTCTTCTTCATTATAATCAGGAAAATCTATTGTAAATTGTATCCTGCTTTCAAAACCTGGATTAAGTTTTATTAAATCACTCATTTCCTTAGTATAACCTGCAAGTATGATACAAATTTCATTTCTATGGTCTTCCATTTCTTTTATTAATGTTGCAATAGCTTCATCTTCAAAACTTCCTCTTCTATCTGCAACTAAACTATATGCTTCATCAATAAATAATACTCCTCCTATTGCCTTTTCTACTGTATCATGTACCTTTTGAGCAGTCCATCCTACATATTTGCCAACTAAATCTCTACCATGAATTTCTACAAAATCACCACTTCCGCTTAAAATGTTTTCTTCTTCAAATATTTTACCAATTATTCTTGCAATGCTTGTTTTTCCTGTGCCGGGATTGCCTGTAAAACACATATGCAATGAAGGCATTTGTCCTCTTTCTTTATTTAATTTCACATAGCTAAGTATTTTGTTTATCTGTTTTTTTATTTCATCAAGTCCAATTAAATCGTTTAATTCTTCTTTACCATCTTCTTTATTTTTTTCATATTTTCTTTCATTCTTTTTTTGATTTGTATTTTCAGAGTAAAATTCTTTATTTTTCTTTAACATTTGCTTGTCTAGAGAATTTAAATTTTTGCTTTTGCATTCTATTATTAATTTTATAATCATATTTTTTAAAGTCCAAAATGGCACATCTGCATATTCTCTTAAATCTTGCTTTTTGTATTTTAATTGTTGTTGGTCAAATTTATTTCTGCAATATGTAATTTTATCATCTAAAGATATTTTGTCTATTGTCATTCTAAATGATGCTAATTCTCCTAGTTCTCCATCTGTTTCTCCTTCGCAGAAATTAGAATCTTCAAATATAAATATTTTATTTTTGTATAAATTCATGATTTTTTTTAGATTTTCCAATTCATCATTATAGTTAATTCTTAATTTTTTCTCATTAATAACAATTATTGAATCTTCAATTCCTGAAATTTTATCAAAAGGACAATCTCTTCTACTATTTATAATTTTGTCTAGATAACATATTTTTTCGTTTTCAATTATGTTATATTTTTTAAAAACTTTAGTACAAACTTTTAATAAATCATTTAATAGATTATAAGATGAATTATTTCTTATGATTATATTATAATTTCCGAAATCTATTTCGTTGTTTTGTTTTAATTTTATATAAAGTATCATGTCTCTTAAAATTTCTTTATTTTGTATAACTCCGCATAAATTGTCTAATTCTCCTAGTATTTCTTCATCTTCTGCATCTAATGTATATTTTTTTACCATTTTTATTCCTCCAATACTTGATATTTATTAATTATTTATTGTTTTCTATTTATTAGATTATATAAAGAAAAATTGAAACTAGCAATTTCATTGGTCATATAATGTATATGTAAATATAAAAAGCCTTGGAATAATCCAAAGCTTATATTATTTCGTTATCTATTTCTTTCATTATTTTTTCTAATACTTCTATTTTTGCCATTAGCTGTTCATATTTCATATTCTCATCTAAATTGATTTTCGTTAAAAATACATTTGAACCTTCTTTTACCTTTTTATTTGTGAAATTTGAAATTATCAAACCGTTTTTTTGGCATTTATCTTCTATATATTTTCTAAATTCTATCCTTTTATTAAGTAATTCTTCATTTTTTAAATTATTATCTTGGTATTGTATGCTATCTTTTATAAATCCTCTAATTCTCAATTCATAACTATTATTTATATTTAGTGATAAATAAATTTGGTTAAAATATTTAGAAAATTGTTTTGATTTCACATCAATCATGTACCAATCAATAAATGTTGAACCACCTTTTTGAGCTATTCGCATTTTTAGTTTATCATTATCTTGTTTTTCATTATATTCTGCCGCAACCATTGGAAGTATGATTTTTTTATTTTTTTCCCAATCTTGTAATTTTTGTTTTTTGTAGTTTATATATATTTCTTCTATCGAATTCAAAAAATTTTTATAGTCAGTGTATATATCGCTTTTTATTGTTTCATTTAATATATTATTAAGCATATATTCTCTATTTATTATAATATCAGCATTAATTTTTTTAGGTTCTTCATATATTTTATAATACACTGTTATTATATTGGCATCTTTTAATTCTGCTTGAATATTTTGTTTGTATTTTTTTATTTGTTCATCATGCTCTGTAGTAAAGGTTTTATCTTCTATTATTATTGCATATTTACTATTCTTATTTTCTTTTTCTTTTAATAATATTAATACATCTATAAATTTATATTGTTTTTTTATTTCTATTTCGTAATTTTCTAGATTTTCATTGTATCCTTTAGTTTTCAAAATATAATTTAATATTTTTTGAGCTTTGCTATATAATTGCTGATTATCTTGTTTAAAGTTAATCCAGTTTATAAGCCAACAAATAAATGCATCTTGTGATAATTCTTTAGTTGCAAATTTAAAAATATTATTTTTTTCTTCCATTTTTTCCTCCTTAACTTTAACAGTTATTTTTTAATTATTGGTATTTGGCTCATTAACTGTATTTTTTCTAGTATTAGTACTTATATTACTATGTTCTGTATTTGTGTTGCTATTAGCTGAATTAGTACTAGTTGAAGAACTTGTATTTTGGGCTTGTGTTGAATTGCTTGTTGCATTATTTTTATTTGTTGTCACAGTGCTGTTTATATTTGTACTTGTATTTGTATTTTCTGTTGTTTTATTTCGTTTTGTATTAGTTGTTATTTTGTTTTCTGTTGTAGGTGTACTATCTAAATCTTCTTTTGTAGTTGTATCAAACGAATCGCTACTAGATGTGTTAGTATATTTTGTTGTATTGTTCTTAGTTGTATTTTTCTCTGTTATTTGTCCACCAGTATGTTGTGTGCAATCATTTGGTAAAGTTCCCCATAAAAAATATTCTGTATAAGTATGTGGACATCCTGAATTAGCTCTCATTCCGGTTTCGCTACATATAGTAACAGTAAATACACTTGCTGGTTTAGTAAATGTTGCCTTTGTTAAATTAGTATGAATTTTTGGCATTATATTAGCCCATAAAATTCCTGCTGGATTTTTCTTTCCATTATAATTAATTGTTTCATTTTGATCATATCCATACCAAGTAACCCCTGTATAATATGGTGTAAATCCACATAACCATCTATCATAATTGTCATCAGTGGTTCCAGTTTTGGCAGCTACATCCATGCCTGAAATTGCACAATATGTGGCTGTACCATTTGAACCTTTAACAGGTTCTGTTAATAATTCTTTTACAATATATGCGACTTCTTTTGAAAAGACTTTTTTCGTTTTTTGTTTTTGTTGAATTACTGTTTGAGAATTTGAATTAACTACCTTTGTATAAAAAGTTGGTTCTATGTATATACCATCATTTGCAATGGTTGCATAGGCTGCTGCCATTTGTAATGGACTTATCCCTTTATCTAACCCTCCTAATGCTAGAGCTAAATTTTCATCTTCTTTTGACAATGTTGTAATTCCCATCTTTTTTAAATATTTCATAGATGTTTTGGGTGTTATTTTTTGCATCATTTCTACAAATGGAATATTTTGCGAAGATTCTAATGCTCTTCTTACAGTTATATTGCCTAAATATTTACTGTAATTTTCAGGATTATATCCGTCTGCAAATTCTTGTTGTTTATCTTCGAAAATAGTTGCACCTGTAAATAGTTTTTCAGATATTCCTGGTACTAGTACAGCAATAGGTTTTATACATGAGCCAGTTTGTCTTATGGATTGAGTTGCTCTATTTAAACCACGAGCTGATGTCTTTTTTCCTAAGCCTCCAACACATCCTAATACTTGACCTGTTTTATGATCAATTATTACCATTGCTGCTTGTGAATGTTCTCCCCCATTTTGTGATGACAACTGATATTTGCTCTTTTCAAACTCTTTTTCCATTTTATCTTGAATATTACTATTTTGTGTGCTATAAATTTTCAATCCAGCCATATTAATATAATTGGTTGCAAATGTTTGTGATATATTCTTTTTATCTGAAATGTCTTTAATTACTTGTGAAAGTACTGCATCAGTATGATATGAATAAATAGCATCATCAGAAGATACTTTTCCCTTTTTAAATTTTAATCCTGAATCTATATTATTTATAGCTTTTTCATATTCTTCTTGATTAATATATTTTAATTCTAGCATTTTAGAAAGCACTGTTTTTGTTCTTTTATTAATTCTGTTTGTATTATCTTCATTAAATGGGTTATATGAATTAGGTGAATTATTAATTCCAGCTAAAAATGCACATTCTTCCAAGGTCAAGTCTTTTGCAGATTTGCTAAAATAATATTGTGATCCAGATTCGACTCCATATATATTAGGACCAACATATATTATATTTAAATATAATTCTAATATCTCATCTTTACTCATAAAACTTTCTATTGTTATTGCTTTTTCCCATTCATTTACTTTTCGTGAAATTTTATTAGAAGAATCGCCAGTTAGATTTTTTACTAATTGTTGTGTTATTGAACTTCCTCCAAATGATGACGAACCTCTATGAAAGACATAAGATATAATTGCAGATGTTGTTCTTTTTACATCTACACCTCCATGTTTATAATATCTTTCATCTTCAATGGCTACATATGCATTTTTTAAGTTACTTGGTATTTCTTCGGCTTTTATTTTTTCTTTAGTTTTTTCACTTCCTATTTCTGCTATGGTATTGTCGTCAGAATCTATTACAACCGAATTTTCATTTACAGACATATCCTTTATTAGCTTTTTGAATTTATTTAATGATATTGCCGTAGATATTCCAATATACAATGTTAATATTACTATTAAAACTAATATAAAAATTTTTATTTTCTTTTTTCTTTTTATTTGTTCAGGTGTTTTTTCCTTTTTATTTTTTATCTTTTTAAATTCTTTTTTATCTTTTGATTTATTTCTTTTTTCTATCACTTTTTATACCTTCTTTACATTTTTTTTGAATTATATCATAGCTTAAATTTATATGCAAATGTCAATTTATTTTCAAGTTTTGTTTTCTTTTCTTTTAAAATGTTATATAATATACAAAAATAATGGAGTGTGATACTTATGATAAATCATGAAAATAATCCAGATTATCTAAATTCTTTTTTAGATTATACTGTAACAATTTTAAATAAATCACCAAACACAGTTAAAGAATATAACTACGATTTAGCTACTTTTTTAAAATTTATAAAAATACATTTTAATTTAACTAAAGAAGACGATTTTGCAAATATAACCATAAATGATATTTCTTTAGATACAATTAAAAAAATTAAATTAGATGATATTCATGCCTTTTTAAGTTATCTAACTAATACATATCATAGCAAAGCTGCTACCCGTGCTAGAAAAGCTTCCAGTATTAGAGTATTTTTTAATTACTTAAGCCAAAAAGCTAATTTAATAGAATTTAATCCAGCACAAAATTTGGAAACACCCAAATTGGATAAAAGATTACCTAAATATTTAAGTTTAGATGATAGTAAAAAACTTTTAGAAGCTGCTGGAAATGAAGAAAACAGAAATAATAAAAGAGATTATGCTATTATAACTTTATTTTTAAATTGTGGTATGCGTTTATCCGAATTAGTTGGAATTAATATTAAAGATATAAATTTTAGTGAATGTCAAATGACTGTAATTGGAAAAGGAAATAAAGAAAGAACTATATATTTAAATAATGCATGTATGAGTGCCATAAATAATTATTTATCTGTACGACCTGTTGAAGGAATAAAAACAGACAAATTAAATTCAAAAAATGCATTATTTTTAAGTGAAAGAAAAGAACGTATTAGTAGAAGAACTGTTCAATATATAGTTGATAAAGAGCTTTCTGCTGCTGGATTAGATACCAATAAATATTCAGTTCATAAATTAAGGCATACTGCTGCTACTTTAATGTATCAATATGGTAAAGTAGATATAAGAGCTTTACAAGAAGTATTGGGGCATGAAAGTATTTCAACAACTGAAATTTATACTCATGTTGCCAATGTTCAAGCTAGAAGTGCAATCGAAAATAACCCTTTAGCAGATATTAAACAAGATTAAATAATATTTTCTATCCCTCAATATAATTTTTTGAGGGATATTTTATTTATATATTGGAATACGTATTTTTTGCCCTTCATATAAATCTAAATTTTCTAAATTATTTGTTCTTTTTATTTCATTAACTATTTCTCTAATATCTTTATTTTCAAAGTATTTATTATATTGTGCTTCTTGTTTTGATATATTCCATAGTGTATCCCCTACTACAATGCATTCTTCTTTGTATCCAACTTCAACTTTTGAATATGTTTTATTACTAAATATTATAATACTTAATAATATTGTTAGTAGAATACTTATTGTTCTTACAAATTTTTTTACATTTACTATTTTCATTATAATTACCTCCAATTTTAGTTTAAAGAATTTTTGTTCGCTTTGTGTGGTAATTATATACGAACATTTTTTCTTTGTCAATACTTTTAAGAAAAAATGTTCGTTTTTTTATTTTTTATATTTTTCTAAATCTATATGTCTTGGCTCATGCACTTTAATGTAATATGGTTGTATGTCTGGTAAATATGTATATAAGTGAACTACGTTTCCGTTTTCATCATTTAATTTTATATTTGGCCATGTTTTAATTATCTTCTTATCTCCCCAATGTTTATAAATAAAGTTTGATAATTTTTCATTACTATAAACTTTATTATATTCTTCTATAACCGCTTCTTTATCAGCAACATTTATATCATTTTTTGCAATAGTCCTAACCATAAAAAAGTGACTTGCAGCAATAGAAATAATACAATCAAAAGCTAAAAATATAATAGTTGCAATAGTAAAAGTTTTTAACGCTTTTATATTAAACTTTTTCTTAGCCCAATCTATAAATTTATCAACTTTTGGATTCAAAGAAGCAACTAAATATATTGAAAGGAATCCCCAAAACAATGAAAAATATACACAAATTCTTCCATTTATATTAAGTGGCATATCAGAATAATCCCACCACTTAATATGTAAGAAAAATTCTCCAAACCAACTTATTATATATTCAACTATTGAGCCTAATATAAAGCCTCCTAAAAATAATGAATTATATTTTTTACTGTATTTATGTAAAAAAATCAGCATAACTGCAGCACCTAATCCATAAATACTACAGAATGGTCCATATAAGAAACTTTTTCTACTTTCAATAACGCCCTTTGTAAATAATCCAAATAATGTTTCAATTATAAATCCTGCAAAACTATATATTATAAAATATACTAATATTCTCCATACACTAAGCCCCATAATTGTAAATGATTTTTTAATAGTTTTATTTATTTCATCTTTTTCTTCTTTTTTTACTATTTTTTCTGCTACATCTGTTCCCATTTTATTCTCCTTATTTATACTTTTGTTTTATAAATCATAACATTTTTTTAATTCATCAATATATTTTTTATAAAATCCTATTGTATTACAATATGTTTCTTTACTCTCTAAATCAACATCTACCATTTTTAATAAATCTATTGACTTTTTGCTACATCCTTGTTTTAACATTTCTATGTATTTATCTACAAATCCTGGTTCTCTATTTAATATCTTAGTTGCTATTGATATTGCTGCTGAAACTCCTGTTGAGTATTTATATACATAAAAATCACTATAAAAATGAGGAATTCTTGCCCATTCATATTTGATTTTTTCATCTATAAATACCGCTTCTCCAAAATATTTTCCATTTAATTTATAATAAATAGAATTCAAATCCTCTGATGCCAATGTTTCTCCATTTTCTATTTTTTCATGTACTATTTTCTCAAATTCAGCAAACATTGCTTGTCTAAAAAATGTTGCTCTAATCATTTCCAATAATTCATAAATCAATTCAGCCTTTTTATTATTATCTTTTTCTTTATTTATTTGATAACTGCTTAGTAATATTTCATTAACAGTTGAAGCAACCTCTGCTACCATTATTGTATAATTTGAATCTATTATTCCTTGTGTTTTATTTGAATAATATGAATGCATACTATGTCCTAATTCATGTGCTATTGTACTAACATCTCTTTTACTGTTAACAAAATTTGTAAGTACATATGGATGTACACCATATACTCCCATACTATATGCCCCTCCCATTTTATTTGGTTTAGCATATACATCTATCCAATTATTATCAAAAGCTTCTTTTAATTTATTTGTATATTCTTCGCCTAATATTTTTAGAGCTTCTAAAACTTCATTTTTAGCATCTTCAAATTTTATTTCATCTTTTCCTTGTTCACATGGATTTACATATAAATCATACATATGCATTTCTTGTAAATTTAGCATTTTCTTTTTTAATTCTAAAAATTCATAATTTGATTTGATATTCTCATTTATTGCTTCTATTAGCGAATTGTATACTTTTATACTTGCATCATCATTTTCTGTTGCACATTCCAAACTTGAACTATAATTTCTTAATTTTGCAGTAGTTGATTTTGCTTTTACATTTGATATATACATTTCTGTAATTGTATTTATAAATTCACTGTATTTATTATACATTAGATTAAATGCTTGTTTTCTAACTTCTCTATTTGAATTTTTTAAATAAAGTGTATAAGTACTATCAGTTAATTCAACTTCTTTTCCATTTTCATCCTTCAATTTTCCAAATTTGAATTCAGTATTTGTCATTGTATCAAATGTGTTTTCAGGTGCTGAAAATATTTCAGAATAATTTGCTAAAATGTTTTCAGCTTCTTTACTTAATACATGTTTTTTCTTTTGTAATATTTCTTTTATGTCTCTTCTATAATTTTTAAAACGTTCTTCTTTAATATATTCTTTTATCTTATTTTCATCAGCATATGTTATTTCTGGTGTTATAAATGCTGTATCAACACTAAATTTTGTTCCTAATGCTTCTACTTCTTTATACAATTTTATTCCTTCTTGATCTGACATATCAATATGATATTTTAACATTCCGTAAGCATATAATTTTTCGAAATTCTGTAATGCTTTTTCATCTAAACTATAACACTTATACAAATTATCAGAAGAATCACATATAATTCCTTGGAATTTTTGTATTTCTTCTAGTAAATTTAATGTTTCTTTTTTAGTTTCTTCAAATTCTAGAGTATTCTTAAAAATATCATTTAAATTCCAACAATATTTTGCTTCATTTGCATTTGGCATGTTTTATCACCAATCCTTTTCTTTTTATTTTTTGTATTTTATCATATTAATTATTAAGTTTCAATATTTTAATTTGTATCATATTATATATAAATGTCGAAAGAAAGGAGATGTTGAAAATTTGGATTTAAAAAATAAAAAAATCGGATTTGTTTTTACTGGTTCTTTTTGTACTTTTAGCAAAACAATCCCCAAAATGAAAGAATTAATAAATCAAGGTGCTGATATTATTCCCATTATGTCTTTTAATAGCTATAATTTAGATACTAAGTTTGGAAAAGCAAAAGACTTTATTGATGAGATTGAAAAAATTACTCAAAAAAAGATTATCCATACTATTCAAGAAGCAGAACCGATTGGGCCTAAACATTTAACTGATATTATGGTTGTTGCTCCTTGTTCAGGAAATACAATGGCTAAACTTGCTTCTGATATTATAGACACACCAGCTACTATGGCGGTAAAATCACATTTAAGAAACAATTTGCCTGTTGTAATTGCTCCTTCAACTAATAATGGCTTAAGTGGAAATGCTAAAAATATTGGTACTTTATTAAATAGAAAAAATTATTATTTTGTTCCTTTTAGACAAGATAATCCAATTACAAAACCTCGTTCTATTGTTTTTGATTCTGAATATATTATTAAAACTATAGAATCTGCTTTAGATGGTGAACAAATTCAACCAATTTTGATTTAAACATATTAATTTAAACATAAAATCCAATAGATGTGATTCTATTGGATTTACTATTTTACATATTCTTCATTATTAATTTTAATTCTTCATTTCTTTTCACTTTTTTTGTTGTAGTTTTTATTAATTCATCTTTACTAAAAATCATATTAGTTATATGTTTATATCTAGGTACTGTTTCATTAACATCTGTCTTAATTTTATTCCAAATTATATTTTTTAATTCGTCGTCTGTCATTCCTTTATATTTATCTTCTTTTGCAGTTTCTTTATTTAAAACAACTTTAACAGATAATTTTATATCATTCTTATCTTTTTCATCAGGTAATCCGAAAACCATACACTCTTCAACTAAATCTATTCTATTCACTAATGTTTCTACTTCTTCAGGAAATATTTTCTTTCCATTTTTTAAAACTATCATATTTTTCTGTCTACCTGTTATAAATATAAATCCATCTTTGTCTTGATAACCTAAATCTCCTGTATAGAACCATCCATCTTTTAAGACTTTGTTTGTTTCTTCTTCATTTTCATAATATCCAAGCATTACATTTGGACCTTTTACTCTAAGTTCCCCTATTCCCTTTTCATCTTTATTTACAATTTCTATTGTGTCATTTTCCATAGGAACTCCTATTGAACCGTTTCTTGTTTTGAAATCATTTTCTGCACATATTACTGGTGAAGTTTCTGTTAGTCCATAACCTTGAACCATTTTTATTCCTAAGTCATTCCATCCTTTTTGAACTTTTGGATCTAATGGTGCTCCACCTGAAATTACAAATCTTAATTTTCCTCCTAATTGTTCTAATACTTGTTTAAACAATAGTCTTCTTATATCAATTTTTATTTTTAATAATGTATTACTAACTTTTATTGCATTATTTATTAATTTTGTTTTTCCTTGTTTTTCAATTTCTTTTAAAATTTTATTATAAATTGCTTCTACTAATAATGGCACACCGACAAATACAGATACTTCATATTCTTTTAAGTTTTGTGCTATGTATCTTAACCCATCTGGAAAAGCTGTTCTTACGCCACAAGCTAACATCATTATTAATGCTGTTGACCCAAATATGTGATGAAATGGTAAAAATGCTAAGTTTGAATCTGTTTTATATATTCCTTCTACTTTTTGCATTGCATATATATTTGATGCAATATTGTTTTGTGAAAGCATTACTGCTTTTGATTTTGATGTTGTTCCAGATGTAAATAGCAAAATGGCCATTTCATATGAATTTATTTTTGTTTCTACAAATTCTTTATTTCCTTTTTCATAAATTTCTTTTCCTTGTTTTAATAAAGAATTCATATCTAAAAATCCTTCTAATTTTGACATTGAAATATATTCTTTTATGTTTGTGTTGTTATCATCTTTTATTTTTTGTATTTTTTCAATGTATTTTTCATCAAATACCACAGCATCTGCTTTACTTCTTATTAGTGAATTTTCTAGTTCATCAATTTGTAAATCTTTGTCTAATGGGATTGAAACTATTCCTCCTAAAAGGTTTGTTAGATGAGCTAGTACCCATTCGTATCTATTACGTCCTACAATGGCTATTCTTTTGTTTTTTAGTCCCATATCGTATAATTTTGTACCATAATAATTTATTTGGTTTAAAAGGTCTTTATATGTTATATTGGTATATTCTGCTTTTTTGTTAATTTGTTTTTTTTCTATAAAAGCCACATTATTGCTATATTCCTTTGCTGAATTATAAATTATTTCTTTTACATTTTCAAATTCTTTTACTTCTCTTTGTTTTTTCATAAATTTTCTCCTAATATATATAAATAAGGTAACTGTTTTAGTTACCTTATTTATAATACACTATTTTATTTAAAATGTCATTACACTAATTGGTCAGTTTTTTTATTCACTATTTCACATATTAAGTCTGCTGATTTTTCTACACCTAATGTGTCACTGTTTATACAGATGTCATAATTGTTTGGATTGTTCCATTCTTTTTCTGTATAATGTTTATAATGATTTGCTCTTAATTTGTTTATTCTTGTTATTTCTTTTTCTGCTTTTGCTTTATCTAAACCATAGAATTCTGTTGCTCTTTTTACTTTATTTTCCATATCACTGTAAATAAACACTTTTGTTACATCTTTTCTATCGTTTAATATAAAGTCAGCACATCTTCCAACGATTACACATGATTCTTTTTCTGCTGTATTTTTAATTATTTCTGATTCTTTTAAGAATAATTCATCTGCATTGTTTAATCCAAAATAATAACCATTATTTAAATCTGCTAAAGCATCTCTTTTTTGTTCATTATTTTTGATAAATTCTTCTGAAAGTCCTGTCTCTTCTGCTACTTTTTTAACAAATTCTTTATCATATAATTTTATTCCTAGTTTTTCAGCAACTAATTTTCCTATGTATCTTCCTCCTGAACCGTATTCTCTAGCTATTGTTATTATTATGTTTCTTCCATTTCGATTTTCTACTTCTGATTTTTCTTCAACAGTTACTGTTTCTTTATTTTCATTGTTTCTTAAATGTTTAACTTCTAAGATTAATAATGTTGAAGCTATCAAGAAGGCAAGTCCATCAGCAAATGGTCCAGCATATAATATTCCATCAATTCCCCTTAGTTTTCCAAATGTTACCATTGCTGGTATTAAGAATAGTATTTGTCTTGATAATGATAATACTGCACTTTTTGCACTTTTTCCAATTGCTTGGAAGAATATTCCTGATGGGATTTGAATTCCATTACATATTACTAACATTAAATATGTTCTAAATGCTATACAAGCAAATTCCATGTAATTTGCATCTCCACTACCAAATATTGCTATTAATTTATCTGGTATTGTTTGGAATAATATAAATGCTATTGTGCTTATAATAACACTTAATCCTAATACTGTTTTTAGAGTTTTCTTTACTCTATCATATTTTCCAGCTCCATAGTTATAACCAATTATTGGTTGTGCTCCAGCTGCAATTCCTATTATTATACTATTTAATATTTGGCTTATTTTCATTACTATTCCTAATACAGTGATTGGAATTTCTGAACCAAATTTTGATTGTCCACCATATTTTCCTAGTAAATTGTTTTCAAATGCCATAACTACAACTATGCTCATTTGTGTTATAAAACTACTTATTCCAAGCATTGCTACTTTTCTTGCTACACTTGCTTTTATTTTGAAACTTTCTTTATTTAATGTTACTGATTTGAATTTTTTAATATAACATATATTTATAATAAATGTTAATATTTGACTTATTACAGTTGCAATTGCTGCACCTTCAACTCCCATTTTAAATACAAATATAAAAATTGGGTCTAATATTGTGTTCAAAATTGCTCCTGAAACCATTGATGTCATTGCATATTTTGGATTTCCATCTGCTCTTATTATAGAATTTAATGTTGTTCCTATCATCATAAATGGTAATCCTATTGCAATTATAAATCCATATTTTAATGCATATTCTCTTAAATTGTCTGTACATCCAAATACATTTAATAGTTGTGGTAAAAATCCTAATGTTATTACACACATAATTAAAGCAATTATTACAGACATTGCAATTCCATTTGCTACACCTTTTCCAGCTTCTTCTTTTTTCTTTTCTCCTAATTTTAAGCTTAAATATGCTGATGCTCCATCTCCAAACATTAATGAAAATGCTAAGCATATCATTGTTAATGGGAATACTACGTTTGTTGCCCCATTTCCTAAATAACCAACTCCCCAACCAATAAATATCTGGTCAACTATGTTGTATAGTGAGTTTACTAATAGTGATATTATACATGGTATTGAGAATTTTCTGATTAGTTTTCCGATTTTTTCTTTTCCTAGTATGTTTTCTTCGTTTTCCATTTGTTCCTCCTTTTATTTTTGTTTTTAACAAAAAAATACAACACTTTTTGTGTTGTTCGTTAGTCATTATTCTTTTTGAATAATGTTCGTTTCCAATTATACCATTTGTGCTATTTTTTGTTATTTGTGTTATTCACAGTTATTTATATTATCACATTTTCTTTAATTTGTCAAACCATTATAATAATATTTTTAAGAGGCTTATATTATTATAAGCCCCTATTTTAGATCTAAATCAATAAGTATTCATCAGCATATTCTTTAATAATTTTTTCATTTTTACTTGAAAACCCTATAATATATGCATTATTTTTTATAACCGAAATAAATTTACTAAATTCAGAATTTCCTCTGTATTCTAGCAAATAAATATTATTGATTACCACAGCACTATACTTTTGTGATATTATATACTCACCTATTTCCTCTAATATTTTCTCAAATTGTGATGTTTTAATGAAACTGTATAAAATATACTCTAAATCAAGATAAAATAAAGTTGTTTCCTCCAATTTTAAGCTACTATTATTTTTTATCTCATTCAAGATTTCCTGAATAATTTTATATGTTTCTTCCTCATTTTTATCGAGTATAATTACTGGTTTTTTCCGGTTGCTCAACCACATTTGCCAAATATTAAAAGTTGTTTTTGCGTCTAACAATTCTTCACTGCAATAATACTTAGGTTCAAATTCAATGCAATACTTATTTTTCCAATTTAACTTATGCTTTGTTATTCCAAATCTTCGAAATATCTTTTTGCTACTTTCCATCATGATTTTTTCCTCCTTTAGCATAAAATAAAATTACTGATCTATTACAAATACTACATGTTCACATTCTATCACGCAATTTATGCTCTGTCAATTATATTAATTTTTTATTTTGTTGCATAAATTACTAGCTAAAAAAATATTTTTAATAAGGTGAATTGTTTTGAGAAAAAAAAGTAAATTGTTTTTAATAAATGGTACAATTCTAACTATAACAGCATTAATTATGAGATTTGTAACATTGGTTTTTAATATATATATTTCTAATAAAATTGGTTCTGAAGCAGTTGGTATTTTTAGTTTAGTAATGGCTGTATATTTATTTTTTATTACAGTTGCTACTTCTGGTTTAAATATTGCTGTTACTTGTATTGTTTCTGAAAAGTTTGCGTTGGAAAATAAAAAAACTGGAATAAAAGCTGTTAGAACTTGCATTTTTTTTAGTTTGTTGCTTGGTGTTGTTGCAGGGATTTTAATTATTATTTTTTCAAATTTTATTACATCTGTTTGCTTACATAATAGGGTTTCAAGTAAACCTTTATTTTATATTGCTATTGGTTTGCCTTTTATTGCTATGTCAGCTTGTATTAATGCTTATTTCAATTCTGTTAGAAAGGCTTACAAAAATGCTATTTCACAGATTTTTGAATTTGTTATTAAATTTATTGCAACTCTTATCTTATTACAAATTAATATTAAGAATGGCGTAGAATTGGTTTGTATTTCTTTAATTTTAGCTGATGTTATATCAGAGGTATGTTCTTTCATTTTGATTTATATTTTATATAAATTAGATATTAGAAAGAAAAAATTAGATGATGTTCGTTCTTTTGGAGAAAAAACAAATATTGTAAAAATAGCTGCTCCTGTTGCAATTACTTCTTATATACGTTCAGGTCTTTCAACTTTAAAACAACTTATTATTCCTACTCAACTTGAAAAGTCTGGCTTGTCTTGTTCAGAGTCTCTTTCTAAATATGGTATTGTAAATGGAATGGTTATGCCTGTTATTAATTTTCCTATTGTTTTTATGAGTTCTTATAGTATGCTTTTAATTCCAGAATTTTCGACTTATTTGGCTCAAAAAAACTACAAGGCAATTAATTATATTAGTAATAAAATATTTAGATTAACATCTGCTTTCTCATTTTGTGTTTGTAGTATATTTTTATTTTTTTCAAATGAACTTGGATTAGTAATATATAATAACTTAGAAGCGGGATTTTATTTTAAGATTCTAGCTCCTTTGATTTTCTTTATGTATATGGATAATATTATTGATAGTATATTAAAGGGGCTAAATAAACAATTTGGAGTTATGTGTTGCAATATTTTAGATTTGAGTATAACTATATGCTTTATATACTTTTTGCTTCCTATTTATGGAATAAATGGCTATATAATATCAATATTTATAAGTGAAATACTAAACTTTTTTGTGAGTCTTTTTCAGATGATAAAATATTCTAAAATGAAATTAAATATTATAGATTGGATAATAATTCCTATTATTTGTAGCATTATTTCTTATTTAATTTTGTGTATTATTCATTTTAATTTGATTGATTTAAAATTAAATTTACTTTGTAATATTTTATTGTTTATATTTATTTATTTAGCTAATTTTATTTTTTTAAATACAATACAAAAAAAGAAAGGTTACAATAAAATATAGTTTTATTGTAATCTTTTCTTTTTATCTTTTAAAAAAATTCTATTTTAACCAATCTGGATTTGCTAAGTACCAATCAATAGTTTTAACAATACCATCTTCAAATTTTGTTTTTGGATACCAACCTAATTCATTTTTGATTTTTGTTGGGTCTATAGCATATCTATAGTCATGTCCTTTTCTGTCAGCTACGTGTTCGATTAAATCTTCTGATTTTCCTAATCTTTGTAAAATTAGTTTAACGATTTCTATATTTCTTCTTTCATTGTGTCCACCAATATTATATCTTTCTCCAGCTACTCCATTATGGAATACTAAGTCTATTGCTTCGCAGTGGTCTTCTACATATAACCAGTCTCTAATATTTAATCCTTCACCATAAACTGGTAATTTTTCATTATTTAATGCTAATTTAATCATATGTGGGATTAATTTTTCATTGTGTTGATATGGTCCGTAGTTATTTGAACAGTTTGTTACATTTACATTCATTTTGAATGTTTCTTTGTATGCTAATGCGATTAAATCTGAACTTGCTTTAGATGCTGAATATGGACTACTTGGTTTGATTGGAGATTTTTCTGTAAAATATCCATCTTCTTTAAGTGAACCATAAACTTCATCTGTTGAAATATGAACAAATTTATTTGGGCTACCTTCTCCCCACACTTGTTTTGCGGCTTCTAGTAAAGTATGTGTTCCCATTACATTTGTATGTGTAAATATGAATGGATTTTTTATACTGTTATCAACATGTGATTCTGCTGCAAAATGGATTACACCATTTATGTCATATTTTTTAAATAATTCTAATACAAAATCAAAGTCACATATATCTCCTTGTACAAATGTTATTTTATCCATTACTTTTTTCAAATTATCTAAATTTCCAGCATATGTTAATTTATCTAAAACTATTACATTATAATCTGGATGTTTGTTTACAAAATATTCTGCAAAGTTTGCTCCTATAAATCCTGCAGCACCTGTTACTAATACATTTTTACTCATCTTTTTTCCTTCCTTCCGCTCAACCAGTGGGGACGTTGTTCAAATGGTTGAACCCTTATTAATTATATCTATTATTTCATTTTTATTTATTCAACCATTTGAACAACGTCCCCATTGGTTGAACTTCTTAAGAACGTCTGAATTTTTCAAACAAGTCTGTTTGTTTTAATTCTTTTAGTGATGGCCATTTTCCGTCTTTTTCTGATGTTAGTAGCTCTTCCACATTTAAATCTCCCATAGGCCAATTGATTCCAACATCAGGATCATTCCAAGCTAGTCCACCTTCTGCTTCATGGTTATAAATATCATCACATTTGTAAGCAAATTCTGCTTCGTCTGATAATACTAAAAATCCATGTGCAAATCCTTTTGGTATCATAAACATTTTTTTATTTTCTTCTGTTAACACAACACCTTCCCATTTTCCATAAGTTTTGCTTCCTGGTCTTAAGTCTACTGCAACATCAAATACTTCTCCTTTTATACATCTAACTAATTTTGCTTGTGTATTTTCTTTTTGGAAGTGAAGTCCTCTTAATACTCCTTTTTTTGATTTTGATTGATTGTCTTGTACAAAGTCATAGTTTAATCCAATTTCTTCAAAATCTTTTTTACTATATGTTTCCATGAAATAACCTCTATTATCGCCAAATACTGTTGGTTCAATTATGCAAACACCTTCTATTGAAGTATCTATTCTTTTAAATTTTTCCATTTTCTTCATCCTTTCTTTGACACATTTTTTAATTATCTAAAATTATTTAACTAGTTCTTTTAAATATTTTCCATAGTCTGTTTTCATATATTTATCAGCTAATTTTGATAATTGTTCTGCAGTTATCCAACCTTTTTGATAAGCTATTTCTTCTGGACAACATACTTGCATTCCTTGTCTTTTTTCTATTGTTTGTACAAAACTTGCTGTTTCTAGTAATGCATCATGTGTTCCTGTATCAAACCATGTCATTCCTCTTCCAAATGTTTCTACATATAATTTGTTCATTTTCATATATTCTTCATTTACTGTTGTTATTTCTAGTTCTCCTCTTGCTGAAGGTTTTACATTTTTTGCTATTTCTATTACATCATTTGTATAGAAATATAGTCCTGGTACTGCATAATTTGATTTTGGATTTTCTGGTTTTTCTTCTATAGATACAGCTTTTCCTGTTTCATCTATTTCTACTACTCCATATGCTCTTGGGTCTTTTACTTGGTAACCAAATATCGTTGATTCATTTTCTCTTTCATTTGCTCTTTTTAGCATTTCTGATAAGTGTGAACCATAAAACATGTTATCTCCTAATATCATTGCAACATTGTCTTCTCCTATAAAGTCTTCTCCTATGATAAATGCTTCTGCAAGTCCATTTGGTTTTTGTTGTATTTTATATTCAAATGTCATTCCCCATTGTGAACCATCACCTAAAAGTGTTTTGAATGTTTCAGCATCTCTTGGTGTT
Organism: uncultured Clostridia bacterium; assembly: GCA_934130705.1. The sequence continues at coordinate 2,830 of CAKOYL010000011.1, read as the reverse complement.
GATATTATTAATACTTCTTTTATTCCTGCTTCCATTAATACTGATAATGGGTAGTATATCATTGGTTTGTCATATACTGGCATTATTTGTTTTGATATTGCAAGTGTTAATGGGTATAGTCTTGTTCCACTTCCTCCTGCTAATATTATTCCTTTTCTATTTTTCATTATTTCCTCCTTACTGTCCAATGAGGTTGTCCCCATCGACACTTTGACTAACTTGAAATTTGTCAAAAAGGGCATCCCTATTGACATCTTTCTTCTTCTAAATATCTTCTTAATCCATCTTTCCAATCTGGAACTTTTATTCCACATTTTTCAAGTTTTTCTTTTGACATTTGTGAATTAAATGGTCTTTTGGCTTGTGTAACTTTCATCATTTCTATATATTCTTCTGTTGTTACTGGGTTCACTTTACATTCAATTCCTTGTTCTTTTAGGATTTCTTTTGTAAAATCATACCATGTTGTGTATCCTTCGTTTGTTGCATTGTATATTCCGTATGGTATTTGTTTTTCTATTGCTTGATATATTATTTCTGTTAAGTCTTTTGCATATGTTGGACTTCCATGTTGGTCTGATACTACATTTATTTCATCCCTAGTAGAACCTAATTTTGTCATTGTTTTTACAAAATTATTTCCTCCAACTCCATATAACCATGCTGTTCTAAATATGTAGTATTCATCCATATTTGATGAAATTCCTTCTTCTCCACGCAATTTTGTTTTTCCATATGCTGTTACTGGAGCTTTTGGGTCATCTTCTTTATAATCTTTTGAAACATCTAATTCTCCACCAAATACATAATCTGTTGAAATATGTACAAGTTTTGCACCAGCGCTTTTTGCTGCTTTTGCTAAATTAGCTGGTCCATCTCCATTTATTTTGTCTGCTAATTCATAATTTTCTTCTGCTTTGTCTACTGCTGTATATGCTGCACAATTTATAATATATTCTGGCTTTAGATTCATTATATAATCCATTACCGCTTTTTCGTTTGTAATATCTAATTCTGCTACATCTGTTGCTATTATTTCGTTTTCTTTTCCAAATCTTTCTTTAACTTCTTTTGCTAACATTCCATTTGCACCTGTTACTAAAATCTTCATTTCTATCTTCCTTTCATATTTTAGTCTTTATTTTTTTCGTGTTTATCATATCATTAAATACAAAAAAGTACAAGTTTTTTCTTGTACTTTTTACAATTATTTATTTAATCCTTTTCTTCCTGGATATATTGCAATCTCTCCTAATTCGTTTTCAATATTTAATAATCTATTGTATTTTGCAACTCTATCTGTTCTACATGGTGCACCTGTTTTAATTTGACCAGCATTTGTTGCAACTGCAACATCTGCTAATGTTGTATCTTCTGTTTCACCACTTCTATGTGATACAACTGCTGTATAACCATTTTTCTTAGCTAGTTCTATTGCATCTAATGTTTCTGTTAATGTTCCAATTTGGTTTAATTTGATAAGAATACTGTTTGCAACTCCCATATCAAGTCCTTTTTGTAATCTCTTAATATTTGTTACAAATAAGTCATCTCCAACTAATTGAACTTTTTCTCCTAATCTGTCTGTTAGCTTTTTCCATCCATCCCAATCTTCTTCTGCTAATCCATCTTCAACTGAGATTATTGGATATCTTTCACATAAATCTGCTATGAAATCTATCATTTCATCACATGTTTTTGTTTCATTAATTTTCCAGAAGTGATAACATCCTTCTTTTCCTATTTTCTTAGCTTCATCATACATTTCTGTTGCTGCTAAATCCAATGCTAAGCAAACTTCTTCTCCTGGCTTATATCCAGCTTCTTTGATTGCTTCTACAATTAATTGAAGTGCTTCATCTTCATCTTTAACATTTGGTGCAAATCCACCTTCATCTCCAACACCTGTTCCTAAACCTTTTGATTTTAATACTTTCTTTAATGTATGATAAATTTCAGCACACATACGTAAACATTCTTTAAATGATTTTGCTCCAACTGGCATAATCATAAATTCTTGTACACTTAGTGTTGAATCCGCATGTTTTCCACCATTCATGATGTTCATCATTGGAACTGGCATTGTTTTTGCATTAACTCCACCAATATATTTATATAATTCCATTCCTAAAGATTCTGCTGCTGCTTTTGCAACTGCTAAAGATACTCCTAATGTAGCATTAGCTCCTAATCTTCCTTTATTATCTGTTCCATCTAATTCGATAAGTGCTTTGTCAATTGCAGGTTGGTCATATGCATTCATTCCTTCTAATTCTGGTGCTATTATTGTATTTACATTTTGTACTGCATTTAATACACCTTTTCCCATATATCTTGATGAATCTCCATCTCTTAATTCAACCGCTTCAAATGCTCCTGTTGAAGCTCCTGATGGTACCATTGCTACTCCAACTGAACCGTCTATTAATTCTACTGTAACTTGTACAGTTGGATTACCTCTTGAATCTAATACTTCTAAAGCTTCTATGCTTTCAATTTCTAAATAATTTTTCATAAAAATTCATTCCTTTCTCATTTTTTAATTCTATTTATATTATGAAGCACTTATTAAAAAGTTAATCAAAAAGGGCAAAGTAATTGATAAAATTAATCATTTACTTTCCCCTCCTTCTAAAAATTATTTCATTGCTTCTTCAACTGCAACAGCTACTGCAACTGATGCACCAACCATTGGGTTATTACCCATACCGATTAATCCCATCATTTCTACATGTGCTGGTACTGAAGATGAACCTGCAAATTGTGCATCTGAGTGCATTCTTCCCATTGTATCTGTCATACCATATGAAGCTGGTCCAGCAGCCATATT
>CAKOYL010000010.1 GCA_934130705.1 uncultured Clostridia bacterium | reverse complement strand
ACTTGACTTAAAAAGCTTTCTGGTAAACCAGATACACCACCAGATACACCATCTATGTTCATATCTCTTACTTCATCTATACTGCTATATCCTTTATAATGTTGGTAAATTCTTTGAACTACTATTGATAATTTGTCTGTAAAGCTTAGTTGTAAATTTTCTTTTTCATATATATCTTCTATTTCTTGTCCTGTAATTACATATGATGGTTTTGTTTCACCTTCTAGATATTTTAAAACTGCTAAGTTGTATTTTTTTATTAATTCTGTTAAAGCTTCATATCCAAATTCTTTTTTATATACATAAATTAAAATATCAAATTTATCTTGTGCAGTTAATAAAGATGGTACATCAAAAGGAATAGCCTTAGATATATTGGCTTCATTTATTCCATATTCTTTTGAAAGTAAATCAAATATCAATTCTTTTACATATTTTTTGTCATTGACATCTCCATATGTACAACCTTTTAATGCTTTTTTCAATTCATATTTTTTATTTTTTCTTCTTTTTAATTCTTCTTCAGAAAGTCCTATATCATATAAATTTACTTTTGTTATTTCGTCCAGTCTCTTTTTAACAAATTCTTGCATTTGTTCTATTGTATATGTTTTGTCTTCTTTTACAATTTCTTCTTCTACTGGTTCTTGGTCTTTTTTCTTGATATAGTAAACTATCATTCCTAAAGCTGCTATTATGACAACTAATATAAGTAGTATATTAACTATTGACATTTAGTGTTCTCCTTTCTACATGAATGCTTGTAATTCTTGTAGTCTATATATTATATTTTCTGTTGCTCTTTGAATTTCTTCAATAAAAACTGCATTTCTATCTTCTTGATCTGACATCTTTCGTAATTTCAAGAATAAATCTGGTACTCCAGCTTCATTACATGCTTCAAAATAAAGTGTATTATATGGCATTGTTAATACTTTATTTTTTTCTTCTAAAAATCTAGTAATGTTTTTTATATTATATTTAGAAAATTTATCATATCTTCCTATTAACAATAATGTTTTTGGTGATTTTAATAGCATATTGCTTTTTTTATCTTCTTTTAATGCTTTTAAGCTTTTATAATTTTGACTAGAATTTACTACTACTAAGTCTGATTTATCAATTATCTGTTCTTTTACCTCTTTGCCTATATTATCATCTAAATCAACAAAAACTTTATTATAATATTGACTTGCCATATTTATTATTTCAATGTATTCTTCAGCTATATCTAATCCATCATTGTAATCTTCATCTAAGCCTATTTCTTTTTTCTTTGTTCTGCCCAATAAAACTTCTAGTCTATCTTTAAAAACAACTCTTGTATAATTTGTTATCATTTCAGGTCTTAGTTTATTACTTCTAATTATTTTTGCTAATCCTTCTACTCCTGCTTCTGTATCTAGCACAGAAGGGCTTTGTCCAAAAATTCCAAATCTAATTTTCTTTGTTTCTTCATCTTCAAAGAAACATGATTTTATTTTTTCTTCTCTATTAGTTGTTGAAATAATTAATATTTTTTCATTATAGTTTATCGCCATATATGTTGCAATCGCAACTAATGACATTGTTTTTCCTGTTTCTTCTTTTTTGTTATTAACAAATGTTATAACTGACATTACTACGCTCCTTTTTCTAAAGCTTTTTCCACTCTTCTTATGTTTGAATCTGTTTTTTCTCCTAAAATTTGTTGTGCTATAAAAATTAAACTGTCTTTATATTGTACACTTAATTTTTTGAATTTTATTTTCTGTACACGTTGATTTTCAGCTAAAACACTTAAATCACCGTTTTCTATTGGAAAATATATTCTCATATCATTCCATTCAACTTTACATCCTAATGAAAGAAAATTCAAATAATCATCTTCCTCTTTTAGCATATCTTTTGAGTATAATATTTTAGTTAAATTTATTGGTGTTTTTACACCCATAATGATTTCTAATCCTTTTTTTAATGAGTATACATCAAATGATGTAACAAAATAATTTATATTTGCATTTTCCATTTGGAATTTTTCTATTTTTTCAACATTATCAATATCAATCAAAGCAATATCATATGATAATTCCCTTGTTGTTCCTATATAATTTCTTATATTTTCTAGGCTTTCAAACCCTACTGCTACATCTATATCTTCAAAAGAAGTTATATATGATACTGTAGGATCTATAGCTGGTACAACATATCTTGCTTTTTGATTTAGAGTTGAGTCAACTACCAATACATTTTTTCCCATAGCTGTTAAAATCTTGGCTAGATTTAACAACATATCAGTTTTATCGTAAACTCCTATAAATCCAATTTTTTTCATATATAACTCTCCTTTATTTTAATAGTCTCCGCCTAATGATTGTAAATATTTTTGTCTATTTTCTTTTGAATTCGTGATACTTTCTTCAACTTTTGTTTTTAAGTTTTCTTCTCCTTCTTCTCCTGTATTAATTGCAGAATTTAATGCATTATTTCTTGTATCAGCATTGCTATTATATCTATTAATTAATATATTTTTAGATTCTTGAACAATATTTGGATTATTTTGTATTAATTGTGCAACTTCTCTACTTGGTATATATGTAGGTGTTGCTGCTTCTTGCATTCCAGCTTCTGTATAAATTGTTACTTTTAATACTGAGCCTAATGCTCTTGCAGAATCTACTATTGCATTGTTCATTGTTATGATTTCATCTTCTGTTAATTTTAGCCATATTGTATCAGCTACATCAACACCAGATACTTGTGGTATTTCTACTTGTTTTTTTGATACAACTATATAATCTTGACCACTTGGTAGTGCTAATCTTACATCTATGTATTCTCCTGTTTGTAGTTGACTTGGTAATGTTAATACATTATATTCAACTTTTCTTAAATCATCAGTTGTTTTTTCATTTGATTTTGAAACCATTTCTGTTGTTAATACTGTATTTTTATTCATATCTACTTTTGCGATAACAGGTACTGTTGCAAGTTCTACATATTCTTTTTCTCTATTTTTTTCTATATAATAACTTCCAGTTGCATCTTCTTGTTTTAATTCATATTTTGTATTATCTTTTACTAAATACATTGTTGAATTATTATTTTTATATTCAGTTACTATTTCATTTCCTTCTTTGTCTTCTAATGAATAGTTATTTAATACATCTATATTTCCAAAAGCATTAGTTGGTACAACATTTTTGTTTACCACTTGTTGTGTCAACATGTCATTTGTTATTACTTGTCCTGATATAACATCTTGACCTAACACCCATACTTTAACACTATTTGCTTTTTCTTCTTGTTCCTTTTCCTTATAATTTTTTAATTGTATAAATAGTAATGCTATGATAGCTCCAGCTATAACCAAAGTTATTAACATTCCTAATAAAAATGAATTTCTTGCTTTTCTTTGCATTGGATTTGTTGCCATTACAAATTCCTCCTTTAATTATTTATATTATTACATTTTTCTTCTTTTATTTTACATCAAATCATCTTCTAAATCAATAAAATTAATCATTGTAACACAAAGTTAATATTTTTGTAATATTGCTGTAATATTTTTTCTTTAACAGTATTTTTCAAGCGTTTTTGCTACGCCCTCGTCATTATTATCACTTGTAACAAAATCTGCAATTTCAGTAATTCTTGGTGTGCTTTGTCCCATTGCCACACCCAATCCTGCATTTTCGATCATTATTTTATCATTCATATTATCTCCAATAGCCATAATTTCATTTTTTTCGACATTCATTTTTTGTGCAATAAATTCTATTGCATTCCACTTGTCTACATTTTTCAAAGAAATCTCCGTATAATAATATTCTATCGGAACATCCTCAGTTCCCTGTCTTATCATTTTTCTTGACATATGTGATACGTCTAAAACATCTATATCTTCTACTGTTCTCAATTTTCTTATTATTGCATTAAAGATAGATTGTGTTTCATCACATACTGTTATTTTTAAAAATTTCTCATTTTCCAAATTTTTTATATAGTCATAAAGATTTTCTACTATTGTAATATTTGTTTTTTTATTTTCTTCTTTTTTTAGATTTTCTTTATAATAATATAGAACATTATATTTTAATGTTTTTGCAATTATTGTTTTTTCCGTATATATATTATATGCTATACTATTTTCTTCACAAATTTTTATAATTTCTAAAACTTTTTGTTTTGTCATAAATTTTTCATATATCACTTCATCTTTTTTTATATCATAAACTAAAGCTCCATTTCCTGCTATAAAATAATTTTCTGAACCAATTTCTTTTGCTATTGTTTTTATTGAATCTATTGGTCTTCCAGATGCAATTATAACTTCTGTGCCTTTGCTTATTGTATCTTTTATGATTTTTTTTGTATTTTCTGTAACCATACCATAACTATTTAGCATTGTTCCATCTAAATCGATTGCAACTAATTTATACATTTTTTCTTCCTTTCGTATTTTTAAATTCTTTTGATTTTTATCACTAAAAAGTTATATCACATTTTTTTATTTGGTTCAACTTCTAAATTATGTTTTTTTATTTTTTCTAAAAATTACCAGTTTATTTTTGCTAATTTTGCAAATGATAGTATTAGAAAAAGCAAATGTTTTTTTCTAGAAAATGTAGATTTGCAGGAGGTGAATTCAAATGGCAAACAATTCAAACAAAAAATTAGTTCCAGAAGCTATGACAGCTTTAGATAAATTCAAATATGAAGTAGCTAGCGAAGTTGGTGTTAATTTAAAAGACGGATACAACGGAGATATTTCTGCTAGAGATGCTGGTAGAATAGGTGGTCAAATGGTTAAAAAAATGATTCAACAAGTTGAAAATAACATGAAATAGTTTTATTTTCTTATAGTTGTCATTTTTTGATAGACTGACAGATGTTTATTTCTTTATGATTGAAGGTAGAAAGTTAAGTTTTGCTTTTATACATAATAAAGGCAGGATTTGATTTCCTGCCTTTTTAATATTAATTATTGATTACTAATACAGTTCTAAATCCATGAATACTATATTCTTTTCCATCACATACTCCTGATGAAAATATACCACTTCCTTCTTTATTATCTCGGGTTCCACCTCTTCTAAAAAACTGTAAATTTTTTCCTACAAAATCCGCAAATTCTATTTCAAAAAGTCTATTAGTTTTACTATTCCAAGTTTCTTTTATTCCATCACCGAATTTACATACTTCTAATACCTTTTTTCCTTGATACTGAGTCGTGTTATTTTCATATTTTGTTGCATATTTTGTACTATCTTTATTCTCTAAAAAAATTGCCCCATTTTGTAGTATACTAACTGTATCCCCACTAGAATTCCATACTGATGTATATTCCCACGAACCGCCATTCATATCATATATTCCATATTCATTTCCTGTCGTACTTTGTTTAACATTAGTTAATGCAGTAGCTCCCAATGAACCTGCTGTATAATGTTCACTATTATTAATATTGACTTCATTTCCATTTCTTCCATATTGACTATATGTTAAGTAGGCAACAGCTCCCCACTCACTATTTTTTATTAAATGACTTTCTTTTTCTCTATCATAATTAAATGAATTTATATAGCAATTTCCAATATTTATACTTGCCCAAGTTTGTACTCCTGGTTTGCTTACAATCCTTTTTTCATTAGTTTGTGTTGTGGTATTGCCCAAAATAGATTTTGGAGCCCATTTCCAATTAACTCCAGAATCATTAGAAATTTCACCAGTCATTTCATATTTAGCCATCCAAAAACCAGATAAATTGCTATCCCATCCTCCATTATTTAATTCATTTACAAACGCTGGATGTACTATATAGCTTTTGTTACCATATTCTATGGATTCAATTCCTTTATCTAATTTTGATATTACATTTCCATATAAATCTCTAATACCGTTTCCATCAGAATATCCTGTTACTCTTTCATGATTCGAATCAGAATAATATGTTATTCTATAAGCAAATCTTGGTATCCAAACAAAATAACTCCCATCCACATTTTTAGCATTTGCCCATTTACTTTCATTATTGTCTCCATCTGTATTCTTTCCTTTATAATTGTACCATTCTATATCGTTTGATGTTGTACTTATCTCTTGTGAATTATCCCATTTTATTGCAACCATATTCCCTAATTGTGGTTTATTTGGATTGGATTGTACATTATTATTTGTATCCAACCATATAACATCTATTTTTCCATATTCATTAGAAAATTTTACTTTAAAATTTATAGCTGTATAATAATCACCATAATTGCCATTTAGATTTTTTTTCCACACATATATGGTTGTATCTTTAGGATACTTCTTTATATCTATGCTTATTTCTTTTCCATCTAATTCTTTTTTGTTATCCATATTATCAAGTGAATACACAAATTTATCATTTTCATTATTACTTGATATTACCAATTTTATTTTTTCACTATCAACATATAAATCTTTCATCAGATTTTGATTAGAACTCTTTATAGTTTGTATTAATGTGTTATTATCTCCCAAATTATAAACTTCTATTTTAAGCCCTTCGCTATTATAATTTTCTTTATATGCCTGATTATAAGCAGCATCTATTTCTTGTTGTTGATAGCTTTCCTTTATTTTTTCTATTTCATCTCTTTGTTTTATTATTTTATTATTAATTCCTACATATATTCCCACTAATACTATTACAAAAAACATTATACTTAATAATGTAAAAGATGTTATTGAGCCACCTTCTGTTTTATACTTTTTCATTTGCTTCACCTTTCAAAAAATGATATCAAATTATTTATAACATATCTTGCCTTTTTTATCAACAATTTATACAAATAAAAAGAAAATAAGGAGTGTTCCCTATTTTCTTTTTTGTTTTATGCTTCTGGTTGTACTAAACCATAATTTTTTCCATCTTTTAATTTATGTATAACATTTACTTTTCCTGTTTCAACATTTATAAATGTTAAGAAATTATGTGTTGGATGTGCTTGTAATTCAAGTACTGCATCTTCTGGTGTTATTGGTTTAATTTCATAATATGATGTTTTTATTATTTCATTTGAAATTTCTTCAATTTTATCAGAAGCTACTTCCATTGTTTTAATACTAGCGTCTTTCATCATTTTTTCTTTTTTTGTTTTAAATTTTCTGATTTGTCCTTCTAATATGTCTATATCTTTATCTATAGAAGCATACAAATCTTTGTCTTCTGTTACAGCTCTAAATTTTTCTCCATTTGCTATTACACAAATTTCTGCTGTTTGTACATTTTTTTCTGCTTTTAAAGTAACATCTGCTTCGGCATTTTCAAAGTATTTTTCGATTCTGTCTAATTTTTTTTCAACATAATCATTTATTGCTTCTGTTATCTTTAGTTCTTTTCCTATAATTTTTACTTTCATAAAAATCGCTCCCTTCTTTTTTACTTTTGCCTAACTTTATTATATATTTTATTATTATTTTTTGCAAGTCTTTTTAAAAAATAAATAATAGCAGGAAAAGTATAGTCTTTACCTACTAAAATATTTCTTCTACTTTATATTCTTTTTCTAATTTTTCATTGAAGTATATTTTGGAAATTAACTTAAATTCTTCTAATCCTTCGTCCTTTAAATTAAACGAGAATAATTTTTTGGGTGGCGCTGTCACTACATATTTTATTGCATTTTTTGTACTTTCACTCATGTCTATTGCAGACTTGTCTTGTCTGCCACATTCTTCACATTTAAATCCATTATCTTTTATACTGAATTTTGTCAAGTTGTCCTTTTCTTTACATTTTGTACACTGCATTACCCTAGGAGTAAACCCAAGAATAACAAGTAGTCTCATTTTAAATATGCTCAATATTAGTTCTAAATCTTTATCTGTTTCTGATATCATATATAATGTATTTAGATACAATTGTAATATTCTATAACAATTCTCATTTTCTTCTGTCACGTCTAATATTATTTTATTTATATGTATTGCATATTTTAATTTGTCTAGATCTGTTCTTAATTTATAAAATATTTCTATAGTTTCACATGAATTGATATGATATGTACTTGTTCCTTTATACATTAAATATTCTGCAAAGCAAAACAACTGTGTTCCAGCTAAAAGAGCACTTTGAGGTCTTCGTGCCCCTTTAGCTACACAAGATATTTTCCCATAATTTGGGGTCAATATTGTAAGCATTTTATCATAATCACCCATATTATTTTCTGAAATTACTATTCCATTTATTTTTGTATTTGCCATTTTCTCTTCCTTATTGTTTTTATAAACTTATATTTTTATTTATTTTATCATTTATATTTTGCATATTTAAATTAGTTATTTTTTGTATTTCCTGTATTTCTTCTATTCCTCTTTCGATATTCTCTATTTGCTTATATTCCAAAAATGTATTGATATCTCCTGTTTTTTTAAATGTATCCCAAGCAATTTTTTTAATCATATGCTCCATCTCCTATCTTAAAGTTTTACCTTTATTTTATCTTTAGCATTTTTTGTTTTTTTATACAATATAAACTATTTTAATTTAAATTTGTTTACTATTGAAGAATTATCTAACCAGTCTTCTTTTACTTTTACCCAAGTTTTTAAGTTTACTTTTAGTCCAAAATTTTCTTCCATATCAATTCTTGCTGCTCTTCCAATTCTTTTTAGCATATCTCCATTTTTTCCTATTATTATTCCTTTATGTGATTCTCTTAAGCAATATATTGTAGCTTCTATATCATAAATATCTTCATTATTTTTATTTTTTCTTAATACCATTTTTTCTACTTCTACATATATACCATGTGGTACTTCATCTTGTAATAATTTCAAAGCTTTTTCTCTTATTGTTTCTTCTGCTAGTTGTCTCATTGTTTGGTCAGTGTATTCCTCTACATCATAATATGCAGGACCTAGTTTTAAGTTCTTTTCTATTTCATCTAATATTATTTTTTTATATTTGGGTTGATATGCTGATATTGGAATAACAGCTTCAAAATTATATTCTTTGCTGTATAATTCTATTAAGTTTAGTAATTTTTCTCTTTTTACTAAATCTATTTTATTTATAATTAATATTGTTTTTCTTTTTGATTCTTTTATTTTTTCTAATATTATTCTATCTCCTCTTCCTATTTCATCACTTGTTGCTTCAATTAAAAATAATATTATATCTGAATCTGGTATTGTAGCAAAAGATGTTTCTACCATTGTTTCATTCAATTTATGTTTTGGTTTATGTATTCCTGGTGTGTCTGTAAATATTATTTGTGAATTTTCTGTATTCACAATTCCTCTTATTGCTGTTCTAGTTGTTTGAACTTTGTTAGCTATTGCTGCGACTTTTTCTCCTACTAATAAATTTATTAATGTTGATTTTCCTACATTTGTTCTTCCTATTATTGTTACAAATCCTGATTTAAATTCTTTTTCCATATTTTCTGTCATTCCTTTCTTTCAAGGCACAAAATTTGATTAAAAATATTGTATTTTACAATTATTTTTCAAACTTTCCCCCTGAATTTATTTTATACTAGTTTTTTTACATACTTATTATACACCATTTTAATGCTAAATTTGTAGAATTTTTGAAAATTTTTCTAAAAAATAAAAAAATATTAAGAATAAATATGTTAAATTTATTCTTAATATTTTTAAGCATATGCTTGGCGTTTTTTAAATGAAAGTAAATTTGAAATTTCACTTTCTGTATTTTTAGCTTTCTTTGTTTTTTGAGCTCTTTCTTGTGCAATTTCTCTTTTTTGTTTTTCTGCCATTGATTGACAAATTGCTTTTTGATATGCAAAGTGTGTATCTTGTGATATTTTACTCCAATTATATTCGTTTCTAACTTTATTTTTGGCTTTTTTAGTTATTTCAGCACATAATTTATGATCATATAATAATTCTAGTATTGAGTCTGCTATTGAATTTGGGTTTCCACAATATGTTTTCATTCCATTTTCTCTGTGTTGTACTATTTCGTTCAAACCACCTATGTCTGATACTACGACTGGATTTTCTGAAAGCATTGCTTCTAGTGCAACTATTCCAAATGGTTCATATGTACTTGGAAATACTGATATATCAGCTGCTTTATACATTTTTTGTACATCTTTTCCCTTCATATATCCAGCAAAACATACTTTTTCTGATATTCCTAAGAAATCAACTTGTGCTTTTAACTCATCTAACATTCCACCTTTTCCAGCTATTACTAATTTAGCATCATGATATCCTTCTAGTATTTTTGGCATTGCTGAAATTAGATGTTGAATTCCTTTTTCATATACTAGTCTTCCCATGAATAATATTATTTTTTCATTATCCATAGCATATTTTCTTCTAAAGTTATAGTCCCTTTCTATTCCATTAAATAAATTCATGTTAACACCATTTGGTATTACATTTATTTTTTCATATGGCAATCCAAATAATCTTTGTAATTCACTTTTCATATAATTACTATTTACTATTACTTCTGAAGCTTCATATGTTAGCATCCATTCTGTATCATTTATATATCTTTGAGTTTCATCATGAATTCCACTGTTTCTTCCAGCTTCTGTTGCATGTATTGTAGCTACTATAGGAATATTGTATGAGTTCTTTAATGTTTTTGCTGCATATGCTACTAACCAATCATGTGCATGTATAACATCAAAATTTCCTTCTTTTGCAATTATTTCATTAGCTTTTGCTACTAGATTAAAGTTTAATTGCATTATCCAATCTATAAAATTGTTTGGATTTATCATATAATTTCCAACTCTATAAACTTTTACTCCTTTATCATCTTCAAAGTCTGGCGCATCACCTTCTTTATATGTAACTACTGTTACATCATGGCCATCTTTTAATAGTGTTCTTGATAAATCATACACTACTCTTGATATTCCTCCTACTACTCTTGGTGGATATTCCCATGTTAGCATCAATATTTTCATTGATATAACTTCCTTTCCTTTGACTATTTTCTTTTGTTTTTGACATTTTTTTCATTTTTTATATTGTATACAAAAAATTATAAAATGTAAATGTTTTTTGCTATTTTTTTCAAAAAAAATTGTTAAAAAGGATAATTCCTTTTTAACAATTTTTCTATGCTTCTACTGGGTAAACACTAACTTGTTTTTTGTCTCTACCTTTTCTTTCAAATTTAACAGTTCCATCAACTACTGCATATAAAGTATCGTCACTGCCTTTTTTTACGTTAACACCTGGATATACTCTTGTTCCTCTTTGTCTAACTAATATATTTCCAGCTAAAACAAATTGTCCATCTGCTCTTTTAACTCCAAGACGTTTAGACTCACTCTCTCTACCGTTATGAGAGCTACCTTGACCTTTTTTATGAGCCATCTATCTCACTCCTTTCGATTTACTCATCACAAAATCAAAAGCTTTAATTTTGTAAATCTTTTTGTTTTATATGTTCTCTTAATTAAAATCTTTTAATTAATATATGTAGAAAATTAAGCTTCTACTTTTTCTTCAGCTTTTGCAGCTGTTCTTCTTGCTGTTGATTTTATAGCTGTTATTTCAACTTTTGTGTATGGTTGTCTATGTCCTTGTTTTCTTCTGTAATTCTTTTTAGCTTTCATTTTGAAAACAATGATTTTTTTACCTTTACCGTGTGAAACAACTTTTCCTTCAACTTTCATACTTTTAACATAAGGATTTCCAACTTGTACTTTTCCTTCATCTGATACTAGAACAACTTTATCAAAAGTAACTTTTTTACCTTCCTCTGCATCTAGTTTTTCGAAAAATACAACATCTCCTTCTGATACTTTGTATTGTTTTCCACAACTTTCAATTATTGCGTACATCTAAAATGCACCTCCCTTATCGTATACTCGCTAATCCTTTTATACAGGTAACTAAATTTAATTAGTCTTTATGAACCTTGACTAAGCGGATTACAGTTATTAATTTTACCATTTTTTTACTGAGCTGTCAACTGGTTTTGAAAATTTTCTATAAATTCAATATTTTTACTGTTAATTAATCTTCTAATTCTTTCATAGCTTGTTTATATTGCTCTTCATTAGGAGCCTTTCCATGCCATTCAACCTTATTTTCCATAAAAGAAACTCCTTTTCCTTTTACAGTTTTAGCTATTATACATGTGGGTTTTTCTTTTATATTTCTAGCAACTTCAAAAGCTTTTATAATTTCATCTATATCATTTCCATCAATGTTTATAATTTGAAATCCAAAACTTTTAAACTTTTCATCTATTGGATATGAACTCATTACTTCTTCTATTGTTCCATCTATTTGTAAATTATTATTATCTACAATTACACATAGATTATCTAATTTATATTTATTTGATGCCATTGCTGCTTCCCACACTTGTCCTTCTTCTATTTCTCCATCTCCTAATATACAATAAACTCTATAATCTTTGTTGTCTAATTTTCCTGCTATTGCCATTCCATTTGCAGCTGACAATCCTTGACCTAATGAACCTGTTGTCATGTCTACCCCTGGTATATTTTTCATATCTGGATGTCCTTGTAATTTTCCATTAATATTTCTGAATGTTTTTAAATCTTCTATATCAAAATATCCTCTATTAGCTAATGTTGAATATAATGCTGGTGCACAATGACCTTTAGATAGTACTAACCTGTCTCTATTTTCATCTTTTGGTTGTTCAGGATTGATATTCATTTCATGAAAATATAACACTGTTAATATATCTGCTATTGATAAAGAACCGCCTGGATGTCCTGATTGATTACTATAAACAGATTCTATTATTCCTTTCCTTACTTTTTTTGAAATTTTTTGTAATTCTTCTATATTATTCATTTTCTTTTATCCTTCCATGTAAATATATTTTTATATTATACATTTTATATTTTAATATTCTTTTTTTCAATATGTGTAATATAAATATTATTTCTCTGTAATACAAATGTAATATTTTTCCATCTTCTATTGATTTTATGTTAATTGTATGTTATAATATAGTTGTTAACAGAGTTACGTCTCGAAAGGAGCTAATTATGAAATTACGGATATCATTTTTAGAAGAATCTAACGAACAGACCTTTTGCATTTTTTGCGATGAAAAATTTTTAACCTTAAATGCAGAGACTATACGTTCAATGGCTTTGAGTTGTGAATTCGGAGCAACAATCTCTGGATCCATTCAGGACACAACGATCTTATTTTCAAGTAGGGAAACAGCTGTGGATTTTTTACACACCCTGCTGTGGGAAAAAATATTGTAACCTTTCCAAGGTCAAGAAAATTTTTCTTGACCTTGTTATTTTTCTTGATTTTATTGCGTTTTTATGCTATTATAATTATGTTAATATAAATAACATATCTAGAAAGGAGCTTAATTATGCTTAATGATTGTATTACCTTGAAACTCTTAGGAACCGATTCTTGCTTCACATTTAAAAGTGAGTTGGTACAACTTCGGTATGAAGAACTAGTCAGGTTAGCTAGAAAAAAAGGAGGTATCATTAGTAAACCTAATGAAATTGAATTTTGCAATGTAGACTGTTTTCTTGCAGTTGCAACCGAATTTCCTGCATTGTTAAAAAAGAATCAAGTAAAGCGTAGATAACCTTTCAAAAAGAACCTAGAAAATTTCTAGGTTCTTTTTTATTCAAATATATTTTTAAATTCTTCTTCATTAATTTTTTCTTGCTTTAATAATGTTTCTGCTATAATGTCCAATTTATCTCTGTGTTCTATTAATAATTTTTGTGCATCATTATAAGCAATGTCTATTAACATTTTAACTTCTTGACCTATTTTATCTCCAATATTTTCTCCAAATATTAAATAATCATTTTGGTCTCTACCTTGGAAATCTATTGGTCCTAAATTATCACTCATTCCATATTTTGTTACCATTTCTCTTGCTATTTTGGTTGCAACTTCTATATCATTACTTGCACCTGTTGAAATATCATCTAGTACTAATTTTTCAGCAGCTCGACCACCTAATAGTGCAATTAATTTTTCTTGCATTTCTGTTCTTGATATATAATATTTATCTTCGTCAGATTTATACATTGTATATCCACCAGCAACTCCTCTTGGAATTATTGATACTTCTTTTACATCTGTTTGTGTTGGCAAATATTTGCTAACTACAGCATGTCCAGCCTCATGATATGCTGTAAGTTTTTTATCTTTTTCTGAATATACTCTTGTTTTCTTTTCAAGTCCTACTGTTACTTTTTTAACTGCTTCTTCTATATCAGAATTTTCTATTTCTTCATGTTTATTTATTGTTGCTATAATTGCTGCTTCATTTAAAATATTGGCAAGTTCAGCTCCTGTAAATCCAGCTGTATCTTCAGCAATACTTTCTAGATTAACATTTTCTGATAATTTCTTATCTTCACTATGGATTTTTAAAATTTCTAGTCTTCCTTTTAAATCAGGTACTGGAATTGTGATTTGTCTGTCAAATCTTCCTGGTCTTAATAAAGCTTTATCTAACATTTCAGGTCTATTAGTTGCGGCTAATACGATGATAGTTTCTTCTGAACTAAATCCGTCCATCTCAACTAATAATTGGTTTAAAGTTTGATTATTTTCTGTTTCTGCTCCACTATTTGATGTTCTTCTTGCTCCGATTGCATCTATTTCATCAATAAATACTATACATGGTGATAGTTTTCTTGCTTTTTCAAATAATTTTCTTACTCTTGATGCCCCAAGACCAGCAAACATTTCTATAAATTCAGAACCACTCATTGATATAAATGGAACATTTGCTTCACCTGCAATAGCTTTTGCTATTAATGTTTTTCCAGTTCCAGGCTTTCCATATAAAAGCACACCTTTTGGAATTTTAGCTCCCATTTTTGTAAATTTTTCTGGTTTCTTTAAGAAATCAACTATTTCTATTAGTTCTTCTTTTTCTTCATCTAAACCTGCAACATCTTTAAATTTTATTTTTGTTTTTCTTTCTGTTTCTTCATATACTTGTCCTTTTTCGCCTAGACCTTGCATTTTAAATATCATTATAAATAAACCAAGCATTATTATTGTTGGTAATAATCCTATTATTGTTGTTGGAAGTTGAGCTAATATGCTTTTTGGTTTTTGTATTAATTCAATTTCATTTCCTTCAGCAACTTTCTGTTGTACTAAACCTATAAATGCCTCTGTATTTGGTACTATTGATTTTTTTTCTTCATCTTGATTTTTCATTTTAACTTTTACAGTAGTGCTTCCAACTGTCATTTCAATTTTTTCTATATTTCCATATGACATTTCTTTTATTAAGTCTGTATATGCTAATGTTTTGTCATCAGCATTTTGATTTTTTGTCACATAATATATTGCTATTCCTGCTAATACAACAATTAGCACAATTAATGCAATTAATGATGTAATTAATTTTTTATTTTTATTTTGATTTTTTTCCATTTGTCATTTTCTCCTCGTTTCTATTTTAAGCATTTGAACCTTCTGGTTCTTCTCCCACATTGTTTTCTGACTCTTTTTCATCTTTTTTCTTATCTTTTTCTTTCTCTTGTTTTTTATCTTCTTTCTCATTTTTTTCTTGTTTTTCTAAATCTTCTGCTACTTGTTTTTGAACTTCTACTATTTTAGTTATTTGTTCTTGTTTTTTGGTTAAGTCTGATTTTAATATAAATACTGCCGCAATCATGTAAATACAAGATACTAGAATATACATTACATCAAAATAGTTAATTTTAATATTAAATATTTGGTTTGCTACAATATATATCATTTCTAATAATGTTGACAATGTAATTGAATATATTGCCATATTTAGAATTGCTATATATCTCATTTTTAATTTTGTTATCAATGTTGATAAAAATCCAAATATACTTATAAGTAATACATTAATTATTGTATTTATTAAATAAATTCCAAATGCATATAAAATTAATAATGCAAATAAACTACAATATATTGATATAATTTCAGAACCTGTCAAAAGTTCTATTAAGTCTTGTTTATTAAATTCTGATACTCCTATTTGTTCTAATAAATCTTCATAAGTATAGTTTATTTTTCTATTTGTAGAAGCATCTTTTATTATTATTTTATTTTTTAAAACTAATATTCCATTTTCATCCTCTGGAATTTCATTTAATTCTTTATTTATTTCATCTGTATTATCTTGTGTTGCATCAATTATTACTTGTCCAAATTCAGATGTTTTATTAATTACTTCTTCAGTAGAAAATTTTATTTCTTTATCTGAATATGTAAAATCTGGAACTTCATCTTGTATAAAATTTGTTATCTGATCTACTACATTTTTTGTTTGGTACAATGTAGCTATAGCAACAACTATTGCCAAACATAATATTAATTTTAATAAATAACTAAATGCTCTTGGGAATCCTTCTGCTGATAATTCACCATATCTTTCTATTTTATCTATTGACCACCATATTTTTTTAAAAAAGCCATTCGTTTTTATTTTTTCTTCTTTTACTTGATTATCATTTTGTGGATTTTTTTTCAATTTAATTCCACTCCCTTCTTAGACTACTATCAACATGTTTTAAACTTACAGTAAAAATCGCTTCATCATTAATTTTTATATCTTTTCCTGTTATATCTACTGTTACGTGATATGTTCCTATTCTTCCTAGAATCGGACAATTTTGTCCGTTTATTTTTACATATATTTGTTGTTTTTTGAAAGCATCTTTTATATCTCTTACTATATATCTTAATTTATCTATTTTTCTAAACATATCTCTTCCAGTATCAATGTTTACTCCGTCCATATATCCACATGGAATAATTGCTACTTTTGTTGTTTTCTTTGTTGTATACGTATTTGAGTAACCTATGTTAAATCCTTTAGGAAGTTCTTTTATTTCTGCTACATTTGATTTTAGATATCCTATTTTTCTAAGTCCCATACTGTTTTTAAATGAGATTCTTCCTGTAAATGCTGAACCTATTCTTACTGCATTTAAGTGCATTTGTGGAAATTTTATAAATGCTGATGTATTACATACATGTAATATTCCAGTTTCTATATTATTCATTTTTAAAACTTCTATACAATCCATAAAGCGTTGAAATTGTATTTGAGTATATTTGTCATCATAATATGCATTTGAAAAATGTGTAAATGTTCCTTCTATTTTTATGTTTTTGATTTTAGTTAATGTTTCTACCATTTTATCTCTATTATTATATACAAATCCATATCTTCCAAATCCTGTATCAATTTTTATGTGAGCCTTTATCTTTTTTTGTAACTCTTGTCCTATTTCTTCTGCCACTTCTATATCCTCTTTTGAGCCTAGTGTTAGGATTATATCATTTTCAACTAGTTGTTTTACATCTTCTTTTATTGCTGTTGATGATAGCATTAAAATTTTTTGTTTGATTCCAGCTTGTCTTATTTTTAATGCTTCTTCTATTGTAGATACTGCAAAAAAATCTATTCCATTATCTATTAGGAATTGTGTTAATTCTACAATTCCTAATCCATATCCATTTGATTTTACTACTGCAATTATTTTTACTTTATTTCCGTTGTCATCTGGTAAATTTTGATTTGCATATTCTTTTATTTTTTCTATGTTATATCTTAAATCTTTTTTTTCGATTACTACAGCTTTCAAATTTTCCTCCTATTATTTTGTTATTTTTCTTTTGATTTGTCTTAATGTTCTAAATGTTTTTTCAGAAAATTTATATAATTTATACGTTAATGGTTTGAATGGAATGTAAATTTCTCCTATAAATTCTGTAAATGTTGCTCCAAATCCTTTTTTGAATCTATATAATCCGTATTGTGGATGATTCTCATCTACTACTCCTGATACTCCTCTAAAATCATATATATCATCATGTCTTGCTATTGCCATTTTTATCATTTCCCATTGTAATAGATAATTTGGCATTAAGTTTCTGTGTTGATTACTACTTGCTCCATATAAATACCAAGTTTTATTTCCATAGAAGATTGGTATTACTCCTGATATTGGCTTGTCCTCATAATATGCCATTAATAATTTCATGTGTCCACCTGGTACCATGTTATCATACATTTTTTCAAAGTATTCTAGTGGTCTTGTTATGAAACCATCTCTGTTTCCTGTTTCTATCATTATTTTGTGGAAGTCTTTTAAATCTTCTCTTGTTCCTTCTTTTATTACTACACCTTTTCTACCTGCTAAACGAATATTGTATCTCCATTTTTGGTGAAATCCAGCCATTACCTCTTCTTCTGTTTTGTCTTTTATATCTAGTCTGAATACAAATCTTGGTTGTATTTCATCTTTAAAGTCTTTTGCATCATCTTTTATTTGGTAACCTAAGTTTGTTATTATGTTTCTAAAGTCTTGGTCTTCTTTTAATATGTCTGGTTCTATTCTTAGAACAAATGCATTGTATTTTTTTGCTAGTTCTTTTGCTCCATCTGTTAATTGTTTTATGACTTTTATGTCATGTATGTCACATACTGGACCTCTTGATGCATACATCATGTTTCCGAATATTGGCATTTTTCTAATCCATACACATAGTGATCCTATTATGTTTTTGTTTTCGTCTTCTGCTAGTATTACTTCTGGCTTCCAGTTTGGTTTTTTTACTTCTGCCCATTCTAATGATTGTTGAAAGTTACATCTTTCGTTTGTTTCTAAAAATTTTTTGTATTCTTGTTTTGATTTTTCGTCTGTTACAAATCTCATATTTTTGTTTTGCCTCCTATTATTATTTACGGTTATTCGTATTTTACACCAAGTTGGGGAATTTTACAATATTTTTTGGAGAATTAAAGAAAAATATAAATTGAGATAATAAAGATTTACATCAATATAGACGGAAAATATATAAAAAAAATTCATACCCTTTAATGAATTAATCATAAAAGGGTATGAATTTGCTAGAATACTGGTTTAAACGCTGTCGGAATTGTTTCGTAAGTATATCTCTTGTAACCACATTTTTTACAAGTTTGACTCCAACGTTCTCTTTCTTCTTTTCTAAAACCTTCTGGTTTAGTCCAAACATCAGAACCATGTTTTTCCGTTTTAAACCCATACGGTACTACCACCGTTTCAGGGTCATATTGTATTTCTCCATACTCATGGTTACAATTCTCAATCTGCTGATTAATTAATGACAACTCTCTTTCCAGTTCCTCTTTTCTTTTTGATAAATTCATGCCATTATATCCTCCTTAATATTATTAAATATTCGGAGTATATTGCCCTCCGAATAATTCGGAAGGCCTTCCCAATAAGAAACCTTCTAGCATAGATTATAACATAATTTAACATAAAATACAAGAAATATTTAATCCTTGCTTTTATAAATATCAAATAATATTTCATAAGCAAACATTTTTTATATTTTATTCATTCCATAACTTTTCCAATATCAAATACATCCATATTATAATGTAAAATTGACATTTTATCTTTTGGTGGAGATGAGGAGAGTCGAACTCCTGTCCATAACACTTTCCAAATAGACTTCTACAAGTTTATTTTGTCTTTTATTTTCATTTACTTTTCGCCGACAAACAGGCTAAAAATAAATATATCTTTATAAAATACCCACTATTTCTAAAGAGAAAATAGCTTCGTTTCCTACTTTATTCGACACCTTATCTAAATCAGTAGGCTATTCAGTAAGATGACACTGCAACTTAGGCAGCGTATGCTAATTCTTGTTTATCAGCGTTTATTTTATTTTCTCGTTTTTTAAGTGGCCAACGAGAATCCACTACTTGCTATCTATTTTTCTGGTGCAATGTCGAAACCATTACATCCCCATGTACTTTTTTATTATACTACATCTGTATGTTTTTATCAACATTTTTATTTCTTTCAATATAATATATTGGGTGATTTTTATGAATATTGTTCCTACTGATAAATCTTATACTTATGATTTATTAACTCAAAACTTATTTACTCTTAATAGAGTTTTTCCATTTCTTAATATTCAAGTGGTTGGAAATAGTGTACTTGGAAAAAATTTATATGTTGTAAAACTTGGCACTGGTTCGAAAAAAGTTTTTTATTCCGCTTCTTTCCATGCTAATGAATGGATTACAAGTGTTGTTATGATGAAATTTATCGAAGATTATTGTAATGCTTATGTTAATAATTTGAATTTATATGATTATAATATCAAAACTTTATTTAATACTGTTTCAATTTATATTATGCCTATGGTAAATCCTGATGGTGTTGATTTAGTTACTGGAAATTTATCTAAAAATTCTTCTGCTTTTATTCAAGCTCAAAACATAACTTTAAACTACCCCAATATTCCTTTTCCTAGTGGATGGAAAGCTAATATTCTTGGGACTGATTTAAATTTACAATTTCCTGCAGAATGGCAAAAAGCTAAAGAAATTAAATATTCACAAGGTTTTACTAGCCCTGCTCCACGTGATTTTGTTGGGTTAGCACCTCTTATAGAACCTGAAGCTAAAACTATTTACGATTTTACTTTATTACATAATTTTGATTTGATTATTGCTTATCACACTCAAGGTCAAGAAATTTACTGGAATTTTCAAAATATTGATCCTCTTAATGGGTATAAAATTGGTGAAAAACTTGCAAATGCAAGTGGCTATCTCTTAACCGAAGTTCCATATAATTCTAGTTTTGCTGGTTATAAAGATTGGTTTATTTTATATTTTGATAAGCCTGGTTATACTATTGAAGCTGGTTTGGGCGAAAATCCTTTGCCTATTTCTCAGTTTAATGAAATTTATAATGATAATTTAGGGATTTTGATTTTAGGTGCTGTAAGTTAGAAAGTAAAAATATTTTGAATATATCTCAATTTTCTGTAAATACTAAATATTAATAAACTATTAGGAGGTATTTTATGGAAAATCAAAATTTAAATATATTAGATGAAGTAAATAAAGGTGCTACAATGGGAATGGACGCTATATCTTATGTTTCTGAAAAGGTAAAAGACAATGATTTTAAAGAAGTTTTAGATGTAGAATATAATAAATATCAAGAGATTTCTAATAGAGTAAACGATTTATATGACAATTATAGTAATAAAGAACCTCATGAAACTAATCCAATGACAAAAATGATGACTTGGTATGGAATTCAAATGAAAACTATGACAAATGATAGTACTTCAAAATTATCAGAATTATTAATGCAAGGTACTAATATGGGAATTATTGAAGGAAGACGATTATTAAATCAAAATCAAAATGCTGAAAAAGATATTAAAAATATTTTGAATGATTTTGTTGTTATGCAAGAAGATAGTGTTGAGACTTTAAAAAAATATTTATAATTTTTTTAAAATCTGTCTAATTTCGACAGACTTTTTACTTTGTACCTGTTATACTCTTTATATTAAAATACAGAATGGAGGGATACTTATGACCAAGGACGAACTTTTAAAAAGGAAATTTTCTTCCGCATATGAAGCAATGTATGCATTGAATGATTTTTTAGAAAAACTTGACAAAACTTCTGACAATGAAAACAGAAGCAAATATCAAAATCTTAGAGTGGTAGGAAATCAGATATTTGAGGTTTAATATGTTAAAATTATTCAATCTCCAAAAAGGTGGAAAAATATTTTTTCCACCTTTTCTCTTTTTTTATTAAGCTGTTTCTTTGCTTTTCTTCTCTGGAACATGTCTTTTTTGTTTATTTTGTGTGTTTATTGGTTTTTCTCCAGTAATTATTTCTGGTCTTGCCTTATTTATTACTGTATTTCTAGTTATAATGCATTTTGTGATATTAGGTGTTGATGGAATTTCAAACATAATATCTCTCATTATATCTTCTATTATAGAACGTAATCCTCTTGCTCCAGTTTTTCTTTCTATTGCTTTATCTACAATTGCTTCTAATGCATCTTGATTAAATTCTAGTTCAACATCATCCATTTCTAATAATTTTTGATATTGTTTTACTAATGCATTTTTGGGCTCTGTAGCTATTTTTATTAATGCTTGTTTGTCTAAATCTTTTAATGTTGCTATTATTGGTAATCTTCCTATAAATTCTGGTATTAATCCGAATTTTAATAAATCTTGTGGTAATAATTCTTGGAATACTTCATATTTATTAATTTCTTTTTCACTTTCGATTTTTGCACCAAATCCTATTGATTTTTTACCAGTTCTTTCTTTTATGATATTTTCTAAGCCTTCAAAAGCTCCTCCACAAATAAATAGTATGTTTTCTGTATTTATTTGAATCATTTCTTGATTTGGATGTTTTCTTCCACCTTGTGGTGGTACTGATGCTATTGTTCCTTCAATTATTTTTAGTAATGCTTGTTGAACACCTTCACCACTAACATCTCTTGTTATTGATAAGTTTTCTGATTTTCTTGTTATTTTATCAATTTCATCAATATATATGATTCCTTTTTGAGCTTTTTGAATATCTCCATCTGCTGCTTGAATAAGTTTTAATAAGATATTTTCAACATCTTCTCCAACATAACCAGCTTCTGTTAATGTTGTTGCATCTGCTATTGCAAATGGTACATTTAATATTTTTGCTAATGTTCTTGCAAGAAGTGTTTTTCCACATCCAGTTGGCCCTAAAAGTAATATATTACTTTTTTGTATTTCTACATCATCTTTTTCTTTTTCATTGCTTTCTTCATGAGCAATTCTTTTATAATGATTATAAACTGCAACTGATAATGTTCTTTTGGCTTCATCTTGGCCAATTACATAATCATCCAATATTTTCTTTATTTCTTTTGGATTTGGTATTTTATCTAAATCATTTAATGTATAACCTAGTTCATCTTCTTCGTATTTTTCTGCTTCTATAATGCTAGTACATAAATCTACACATTCATCACAAATAAATACACCTGGACCTGCTACAATTTTCTTTACACTATCTTGTGATTTGCCACAAAATGAACATCTTACATTTTTTGGGTTATCATTTTTAGCCATTTTCTATCTCCTTTAATTACATTCTTTTATCCATTATTCCATCTATTAGTCCATATTTTAATGCTTCTTCTGCTGTCATATAATGGTCTCTTTCTGTATCTCTTTCTATTGTTTCTATAGATTGACCTGTTCTATCACTTAATAATTTATTTAATTTTTCTCTTGTTCTTATCATATGGTCTGCATGGATTTTTATTTCAGTTGCTTGACCTGAAATTCCTCCACCTTGACCACCAATTAGTGGTTGATGTATTAATATTTCTGAATTTGGTGTTGCAAATCTTCTACCTTTTTCTCCATTTGCTAAAAGTACAGCACCAAAACTTGCTGCTAATCCTACACATATTGTTGATACTGGACATTTTATATAATTCATTGTATCTACTATTCCCATTCCATCTGTAATAGATCCTCCTGGTGAGTTGATATATAATGATATTTCTTTATCTGGATCTTCTGATTCTAAGAATAATAATTGTGCAATGATTAAACTTGCTGATGTTGGGTTAACATCTTCTCCTAAAAATATAATTCTGTCTTTTAATAATCTTGAGAAAATATCATATGATCTTTCTCCTTTTCCTGTTTGTTCGATTACATAAGGTACTAAACTATCTTTTTCAAACATATTTCTTCCTCCTCTTCGGCAATTCGACCAATGAAAGTTTGACCAATGTCGCGTTCTTGCGACCAATGGGGACGTTCTTAAATTGGTTGAATTTAATATTTTTTATCCAAATTTTAATTTATTATATTTTTTCAACCAATTTAAGAACGTCCCCATTGGTCGCAAGAACGCGACATTGGTCGAACTTTCGTTGGTCGAACAAAAAGGTTGGTAATGCTTTTTATAATGATTCACCCCAACCTTTCTTTTACTATTTATTTTATTTTTGCATTTTTTACTAAAAATTCTAATGCTTTTTCAGATTCTACTCCGCTCTTTATGTAATTTCTTACATTTTCATTTTCCATAAATTCTTTGTCATCTGATTTTCCATAATTTTTAGCCATTTCTTTTATTTTTTCTGTTATTTCATCTTCTGTTGCTTCTATTTTTTCAGCTTTGATTACTGCTTCTAACATTAATCTTGATTTGATTGCTTCTATTGCTTGAGGTTCATATTCTTTTTTAACTTCTTCAGCTGTTTTTCCCATCATTTTTAAGTATTGGTCTAATTTTAATCCTTGATATGAAAGTCTGCTTTCAACATTTCTTAACATATCTTCTGTTTCGTTTTCAATCATTCCTGATGGAATATCAACTTTTACGTTTTCGCATACTGCTTTTATAACAGCATCTTCTGTTTCATATTTTTGTCTTTGTTCATTGTCTTTTTCCATTCTGTCTTTGATGCTTTTCTTTAATTCTTCTAATGTATCGAATTCGCTAGTGTCTTTTGCAAAATCATCATTTAATTCTGGTAATTCTTTTTTCTTGATTTCATGTAATTTAACTTTGAATGTTGCATCTTTTCCAGCTAAATCTTTAGAAAAATATTCGTCTGGGAATTTTACTTTTATATCTTTTTCTTCATCGATTTTCATTCCAATTATTTGGTCTTCAAATCCTGGTATAAATGTATTGCTTCCTATTTCTAATTCATGACCTTCAGCTTTTCCACCTTCAAATGCTTTACCATCAACAAATCCTTCGAAGTCTATAACTGTTATATCACCTTTTTCTACTGGTCTGTCATCAATTGATATTAATCTTGAATTATGTTCTTGCATATGTGATAATTCATGGTTGATATCTTCATCTGATACAGTATACTCTATTTTTGGTATTTCTATACCTTTATATTTTCCAAGTTCTGCTTCTGGTTTTGTTTGGAATACTGCTGTAAATATTAAATCTTTTCCTTTTTCGATTTGTTTTACATCGATATCTGGTCTGCTTACAGCTTCTATTTTATTTTCTTTTAATGCTGCTTCTAATTCATTTGGTACTACTTCATTGAATGCATCTTCGTAGAAAATTTCTTTTCCGTAATATTTTTCTACTATATTCATTGGAGCTTTACCTTTTCTGAATCCTGGTATATTAAA
>CAKOYL010000009.1 GCA_934130705.1 uncultured Clostridia bacterium | reverse complement strand
GCTATTAGCTCAGGTGGTAGAGCACTTGACTTTTAATCAAGTTGTCCCGCGTTCGAGTCGCGGATAGCTCACCAATAAGAACTAAATAATCTAATCATTATTTAGTTCTTTATTATAATAAGGCCCCTTGGTCAAGCGGTTAAGACATCGCCCTTTCACGGCGGAGACATGGGTTCGATTCCCGTAGGGGTCACCAAGAATGCCACTTTAGCTCAGTTGGCCAGAGCACCGCACTTGTAATGCGGGGGTCCTCAGTTCGAATCTGAGAAGTGGCTCCATAATTGTCAGTAGTTTTGCGTAGGCTTAATTACTGGCTTTTTTATTTTTTTAAGATTGATTGATATTTGTTTTTAATTAAAACTATTGAAATATCAATAAAAATCTTATATAATCACTTATATTAAATAATAAAAATAGTTATTATAAAAGAAAAAGGTGATTTTATGAATAAAATAGTAATAGTAACAGGAGCCTCAAGAGGAATAGGAAGAGAAATAGCAAAAGAATTAGCAATAAAGGGTTATACAGTTGTTGCGAATTATAATAAATCTGAAAGCAAAATAAAAGAATTACAAAAAGAATTATCGGAAAAAAATGTAAATATAGATATTTTTAAGGCAGACATATCAAAAAGAAGTGAAACTAAAGAATTAGTAAAATATGTTCTTGAAAAATATAATAAAATTGATATTCTAATAAATAATGCAGGAATATCACAGATAAAAGAATTTACACAAATAACTGACGAAGATTGGAATAATATGATTAATACAAATTTAGATTCAGTTTTTTATATGACACAAGAAGTTGTAGAAAATATGATTCATAACAAGAATGGTTGTATAATAAATATGTCTTCAATTTGGGGACAAGTAGGGGCATCATGTGAATCTCATTATAGTGTTAGTAAAGCTGGAATAGATGCTTTAACAAAGTCATTAGCTAAAGAATTAGGACCATCAAATATAAGGGTAAATTCAATAGCACCAGGAATGATTGATACAGATATGAATAAAGAATTTAATAAAGAAGAAATTAAAGCGATAGAAGAAGAAATTCCACTTCAAAGAATAGGAAAAGTAAAGGATATTGCAAAATGTGTGGAGTGGATAATTGAAGATGAATATATGACTGGACAAATAATATCAATAAATGGTGGCTGGATAATATAAAAATAAAAGAGCATTTTTAATGCTCTTTTTAGTTTTCACTTACTTTTCTTTTATAATTTCCAGATATGATTTTTGGAAAATATGTAATTATTTTATAAACAGCTAAACGAATTTTTTTACTCCATAAATAAGATTTTCTTAGTTTTCTAGCAGAACCTAAAGAAACAGGCTCGTCATCTAAAACTAATAATTCAGTTTGTTGTTTTTCTAAATTAAATATATAATTTTTACCTTCATTATTGTCCCATTCATTTTTATTATTTTTCAAACAGAAATTAAATGTGTCACCGTCCATTAAGTGGATTTCGGCTTGGAAACCTAATTCGGTTTTTTCCATTTTTATATCATTTAATCCATCCCAATTAATACCAAAACCATAATGAATAAAAACTTCTTCAGAGTTATCTTGAAAAAATTTTCCAGTATAAGATATTTTTACATCAGTATTTTCAATTAATTTATCAGTATTAAAAAATATATTTTTTGTTAGTTCCATATTATAATCTCCTTATTTATCTTTTGCTCTCCATATTATAATATTAAATTTTGTAATGTTCAAGTATTTTTTGAAAATTTTTTATAAAATTTGTCTTATTTTGTAAATATGGTATATAAGTTATATGAGATCATAATATTAAAGTGGAAGATTTTTTAGTTTAAGTAAATATATTGTAAAAAAAATAATAATATGATAATATTATTATAGAATATAAAAGGGGAGATACTATGGAAGAAACTAAAATAAAAGATGAAGAAAAGGAAACAAAAGCTCTAAAAGAAAAAGATGAAAAAATAAAGAAACCAAAACAAAAAAGAAATTTAATAATTGCAATATGTGCGATTGTTATGGTATTGGCAATTTTAATTTTTTCTACAATATTTTCTATTATCAATATAAATAATGAGAAAATTATTACGGGAGTAAAAATCGAAGGAATTGATGTTTCAGGTCTAACGGCAGAGGAAGCCAAACAAAAAATAGAATTGATATATAATGAAAAAAAACAGAATGATATTTCTTTAAAATATGAAGATTATGAAGCTAGTATAAATTTAGAATTATTGGAAGTAACTTATGATGTTGATTCTGCAATTCAGGAGGCAGTAGAAATAGGAAAAGATAGTAATATTTTTGTGAATAATTACAATATATTATTGGCATTAATGGGAAAGAAAAATGTAAATGTTGAAATTACAATTAATGAAGAAATTGCCAAACAAAAAATAGAAGATATTGGAACAAATTTGCCAGGAGTTATTGAAGAATCTGATTATTATATTGAAGAAAATAATCTAATTGTAACAAAAGGTAAAAAAGGAATAAAAATAGATACAGATAAATTATTAGATGAAATAAAAGAAAAATTAAATAATATAAGTGAGAAAAATAGCTATATACAAATACCTGTTGTAGAAAAAGAACCTGAACCAATAGATATTCAAAAAATTCATGATGAAGTATGTAAAGAAGTGCAAGATGCTTATTATACAAAAGAACCATTCACAATTCATCCTGAAGTAGAAGGAATAGATTTTAGTATTGAAGAAGCAAAAAAAATAATAGAAGCAGAAGATAAAGAAGAATATACAATACCACTAACAATAACAAAACCAAAAGTTACAACAGCTCAAATTGGTTCAGAAGCTTTTCCAGATGTATTAGCAACTTTTACAACTAGATATGATGCTAGTAATATAGATAGAACTACAAATTTGAGAATAGCTTGTCAAAAACTTAATGAAAAAGTAGTCCTAGCAGGAAATACATTTTCATATAATCAAACTTTAGGAGAGAGAACTGTTGCTGCCGGTTATAAGAATGGAAAAGTATATGAAAAAGGAGAAGTTGTAGATGGAATTGGCGGAGGAATTTGTCAAATATCTTCTACATTGTATAATGCAGTTTTAATGGCAAATATGAAGGTAACAGAGAGAAGGAATCATCAATTTGTCACATCATATGTACCTGCTGGAAGAGATGCTACAGTTGTTTATGGATTGACAGATTTTAAATTTAAGAATACTAGAACATATGCTATAAAAATAAAAGCAAGTGTTTCAAATGGAATTGCTACAGTATCAATATATGGTATAAAAGAAGAAAATGAATATACGACTTCATTTGAAACAAAAACGATTTCTACAATACCATTTACAGTAAAATATGTTGATGATGCGACATTAAATGCAGGAACAGAAAAAATAAAACAAAAAGGTGCAAATGGATTAATATCAGAAACATATATGATTAAAAGTTTAAATGGAAAAGTTGTTTCAAGAGAATTACTTTCAAGGGATACATATAGTGCAATGCAAAAAATTGTATTAAAAGGAACTAAAGCAACAACAAATAATAGCAATAACAGTTCAAATGCAAATAATACTAATAAAAGTAATGAAAATAATACAAATAATAATACTTCCACAGTAAATACAAAACCCATAACAGATAATAAAACAAATGAAAATAATAAAGTAAACAATGATGTAAATAAAACAACAACTCCATCAAATACTACAACAAAAACTGATAATAAAAATACAGTAAATAATAAAGTAAGTAAATAAAAATAAAAACTATTATCAAATAAGATAATAGTTTTTATTTTTTGGTGCACCATCTCGGTTTCGAACCGAGGACCTTCAGATTAAGAGTCTGCTGCTCTACCAGCTGAGCTAATGGTGCAAAACTACTTTATCATTATATTATTTTTTATTTGGGATGTCAATAGTTTTTAAACAAATAAAGTGCAAATAAAATTATGTAAATTACCGACAATTTATTGACAAGCGCAAAATAAAAAGGTAAAATAAATAGAATAAGAAAAAAAGAGGTGGGTTAAAATGTTAAAAATATATAATACAGATGTAGAAACAAATAAATTAGAAGAAATAAAAGAATTTAAAAAAGGTAGTTGGATTAATTTAGTAAACCCATCGGAGCAGGAAATAAAAAAAGTATGTGAAAGCGTTAGTATTCAGGAAGATTTCATAAGAGATGCATTAGACTTTGAAGAAAAAGCGAGAATTGACAAAGAGGAAGACGATGATACAATTTTATTTGTAGTAGATGTTCCAATAGTAGAAAAAAATGAAGAAAATGATGTTTACACAACAATGCCATTAGGTATGATTGTAGTAAGAGATGATTATTTTATAACAATATCGTTAAGAAAAAACAAAGTAATTGAGGATTTTGAAAAAAGAAAAATAAAAGATTTTCAAACATATAAAAAATCAAAATTAATATTTCAGATATTGTATTTAAATTCTTCATATTATTTAAGCTATTTAAAATTGATTAATAAAGAAACAGAAATTGCAGAATATATTTTAAAAAAATCAATGAAAAATAAGGAATTATTAAAATTATTAAGTTTAGAAAAAAGTTTGGTTTATTTTACAACATCATTAAAATCAAATGAACTTGTCATGGAAAGAACCTTAAGGGGAAAAATTATTAAATTATATGAGGATGATGAAGATATACTAGAAGATGCTATTACAGAAAATAAACAAGCTATAGAAATGGCTAAAATTTATAGTGATATTTTAAATGGAACAATGGATGCTTATGCATCAATTATTTCAAATAATTTAAATGGAGTAATGAAATTTTTAACATCAATAACAATAGTTTTAGCAATTCCAACAATGATATCAAGCTTTTGGGGAATGAATGTAAATTTACCATTCCAAGATAGTAAATTTGGATTTTTAATTATGATTGGAATATCTGCTGTTTTAACATTAATTGTTACTTGGTGGCTAAAAAAGAAAGATATGTTAGATTAAAAAATAAGATTAAGAGTAATTTAATCTTATTTTTTAATTTATTTCAGGACCTAAAATACTTTTAATTTTTTCTAATTGTGTTTGTAAATTAGTATAAACATTAGATGTAATTGAAGTATTTTTTCCATCTTCATATTCTTTTATAGTTTTTTCAATATCAAGTATTTTAAATTTATGAGTAGATGTGTTTGTATTTTTATACATATAAATTGGAACATAATCTACTTTATCTATAGAAATTTTACCAACAGAGTTTTTAGTAATTGTTAAATTTAAAATTGCTGAATCCCTAGTAATTTCATCTCTTTGGTCTGCCGTAAAATTACCTAAAGCATAAATAACAAAAACATCTTTAGTGGACCCATCTTCTAAGTTAATAGTTTTCTTTTCCATTGGTTCTAATACATGAGGATGATTTCCAAGTATTACATCAACTCCATTTTTAAAAAGAAAATTAGCTAGTTTTTCTTGTTCTGAATTAGCTGTTGTTCTATATTCAGTACCCCAATGCATACAAGCAACTATCATATCAACTTTTTGTTCTTTGGCTTGCTCAATTTGTTTTTTGATTAAATCTTTATCTATGAGATTAACACAGAATTCTTTACCATTAGGAAGTGGAATTCCATTTGTACCATATGTGTAATTTAGAAAGGCAATTTTGACACCTTTTACATTTTTAATCAATAATTTTTCTTGTTCTTCTGCTGTCTTATAAGTTCCTAAATGAGAAATTCCAATGTTATCAAAAACATCAATTGTTCTGCATAAACCATTATAGCCGTAGTCTAAAGCATGATTTCCAGCAAGTGAAACAACGTCAACACCAATATCTTTTAGATCTGTTGCTAAACTATCTGGAGTATTAAATGTTGGATAATTGCTATAACCTTTTTCCTTTCCGGCAAATGTAGTTTCTAAACTTCCAATAGTGATATCTGAAGAAGTAGTATAATTTTTTATATCTTCATAAACATAAGAAAAGTCATATTCATCAGTTTCAGAATTATAAGCATCCCAATATTGAGTATTATGGCATAAAGAGTCTCCTAATGATGTAAGAGTAAAGGTTATTGGTTCTGATTTATCTTGTTTTGTATTTTTATTTGATAAAGTAATTTCTGCAGAGTTATTTTCTATATAGTTATTTTGTTTTGTATTTTTATAATATTTTTTAAAAATAAATATTATAAAAATTAATAATATAACAAATAAAATCAACAATAATTTTTTATTGCTTTTTTTAGTATGTTTCATATATATTAATTCCCTTTTTTTATAATTTATAATATAAAATTATCATAAAAAAGAATAATTTTCAATAATAATCCATATAATAATATCGAAAATTTAAGTGAAAGTGGAGGGGAAATATGAAGGTAATAGATAAAATTGCATTAGTATTAATTATTATAGGTGCTATAAGCTGGGGATTAATTGGATTTTTTAAATTCAATTTAGTTGATACTATTTTTGGAAGTATGACAGTCTTAACAAGAATAATTTACGCATTAGTTGGTGTTTCTGGATTATGGGGAATCAAATTATTATTTGATGATTAAAATTAATAAATAATAAATTTTCTCTGATGTTGTAATGTTACATCAGAGTTTTTTTGTGCAAAAATTTGAAATTATTCCCAAAAGATGTTATACTATAACAGATATAAAAAGAGAAAATAAATTTAGGAGGAATAAAATGTTAAGTGCAAATGGAGTAACCGTAAGATTTGGAAAAAGAGTTCTGTTTGAAGATGTAAATATAAAATTTGGAAAAGGAAATTGTTATGGAATTATAGGGGCAAATGGAGCTGGTAAATCAACATTTTTAAAAGTGCTATCAGGAGAAATAGAACCAAATAAAGGAGACGTAAGCTTAGAAAAAGGTGAGAGATTATCTATTTTAAAACAAGATCACTTTGCTTATGAAGAAAATACTGTAATTGATACAGTAATGATGGGAAATAAAGAATTATATGACATAATGAAAGAAAAAGAAGAAATTTATGCAAAACCAAACTTTTCAGAAGAAGATGGAATGAAAGCTGCAAAACTAGAAGAAAGATTTGCAGAATTAGATGGTTGGAATGCAGAATCAGATGCAGCAATGCTTTTAAATGATTTAGGAATAGTTCCAGAGAGCCATTATAAATTTATGAAAGAAATAGAAGCAAGAGAAAAAGTAAAAGTATTATTAGCACAAGCATTATTTGGAAATCCTGATGTTTTACTATTGGATGAACCTACAAATGACTTAGATTTAAAAAGTATAAATTGGTTACAAGAATTTTTAATTAATTTTGAAAACACTGTAATTGTAGTATCACATGATAGATATTTCTTAAATAAAGTTTGTACACATATTGCAGATGTTGATTTTGGAAAAATTAAAGTTTACCCTGGAAACTACGATTTTTGGTATGAATCAAGTCAATTAGCATTAAAACAAATGAGAGAACAAAATAAAAAGAAAGAAGAAAAAATTAAAGAATTACAAGACTTTATTGCAAGATTTAGTGCTAACGCTTCTAAATCTAAACAAGCAACATCAAGAAAGAAAACACTTGAAAAAATAGAATTAGATGAAATAAAACCATCAAATAGAAAATACCCATATGTAGACTTTAAACCAGATAGAGAACCAGGAAAAGAAATATTACAAGTAAAAAATATTTCAAAAACATATGAAGGAGTAAAGGTATTAGATAATGTATCATTTACAGTAAAACAAGACGATAAAATTGCATTTTTAGCAGATAATGAAATTGCAAAAACTGTTTTATTCCAAATAATTGCGGGTGAATTAGAACCAGATGAA
This sequence comes from uncultured Clostridia bacterium, assembly GCA_934130705.1. The sequence continues at coordinate 21,917 of CAKOYL010000009.1, read as the reverse complement.
GGAGAATTAGTATGGGGAACAACAATAACAAAATCTTATTTCCCTAAAGATAATAATTATTTATTTGAAACAGATGAAAATATAACAGAGTGGCTTAGAAAATATTCAAAAGATCCTGACGAAACATATGTAAGAGGATTTTTGGGAAGAATGTTATTTTCAGGAGATGAAGCTTTAAAACAAGTAAATGTTTTATCAGGAGGAGAAAAAGTTAGATGTGTTCTTTCAAAAATGATGCTTTCAGGAGCAAATTTACTAATATTTGATGAACCAACGAACCATTTAGATATGGAAAGTATAACATCAGTAAATGAAGGAATGAAAAAATTTACAGGAAATATTTTATTTACATCACATGACCACGAGTTAACTCAAACTGTTGCTAATAGAATTATTGATATTAAAGCAGATGGAAATGTTGTTGATAGGGAAGTTACATACAATGAATATTTAGGAATTGAATAAAAATAAAACTAGAGATTTTAATTCTCTAGTTTTTTAATTTTTTTACTAGTCATTTCCTTTAATTGGTTCATCATTATCTGTAGAGTTTTCTTCAACTTTAACTTCAACAGCTGAATTATTTCCGCTGACATATTTATAGAATGCTATAATAGCAAATTGTATATATGGAGTAAGCCATAACATACCTATTCCAAATGTAAATACTACTAAAATTGACCATCCAATAAATGAAAGTTGTAAGTAGAATAATTTTGCACGATTACCTTTCATTAATTCTTCACTTTTTAAAACAGCATCTTTTGATGTTATATCAGGATTTTCTGCAGCAACTATATATGCTAATTGATAGTAATATGATTTTGTTACAACCCAAATCATAGATGCTATTAGAAGAATAAATCCAATAACTGTTAAAAGTGTAAAACCTGCAGATGCACTAGATGATGAAAACATTGTTGATGTAACTGCTCCAGCTGTTCCTATAATAAGAATTATATAGGCAACTATAACTAAAATTACTGGAACTATCATTTTTAAAAATGTTTGGAAAGTTATTCCCCAAGCTTTTTTGAAATTGCTAAAACCTAATTCAAAAAAGTCAAAAGCTTTTACATCTTCGTCATTAAAAACTTTAAAAAATGCAAAAATAAGTCCAACTCCTAAAGGAATTTCAATTACTGCATTGACAATTGAAAATACCCATTTTGCAGAGTCTGAAAAAAATCCTTCTATAAAGCTAATAACAAAGAATATTGCAAAATATGCTAAAGTAATTGAAGCTGTTTTTCCCCATTTTCCTGCTAATTTTCTACGAGCTTCTGCTCTGAAATCTGATGAAATCATTTCAAATTCCCCCTTTTATTTTATATAAATTTATGATATATTAAACAATATAAAAAGTCAATAAGCAATAAACAAAAATCGACAAAAAATGATTTTTGAATAACTTATTAGCTATAGAATTTGTTATAATAAATATATTCATAACAATATAAAAAATTCAAAAAAGAAAGGAAATTTACATGGACAAAATTATTAAAACAATAGCGGAAGAATTAAATATTAAAACATCACAAGTGGAAAATACTATTAAATTAATTGATGAGGGAAATACTATACCATTTATAGCACGTTATAGAAAAGAAGTAACAGGTGGTTTAAGTGATGAGATTTTAAGAAATTTAGGGGAAAGATTAACTTATTTAAGAAATTTAGAAACTAGAAAAGAAGAGATTGTAAAATCTATTGATGAACAAGGAAAATTAACTGATGAAATATTACAAGCAGTAGCAATAGCTAAAACCTTGGCAGAAGTAGAAGATATATATAGACCTTATAAACAAAAAAAGAAAACAAGAGCAACAGTTGCAAAAGCAAAAGGATTAGAACCATTAGCTGAAATTATTTTAGAACAAAAAGAGAAAAAAGATATAAAGGAAATTGCAAAAGAATTTGTAAACATTGATAAATTAAGTGAAGAAGATAAGAAAAATAAAGACAAAGTGGTTGCAAATGAAGAAGAGGCAATTCAAGGCGCATTAGATATTATTGCAGAAAATATATCTGATAATGCAAAATATAGAAAAGAGATAAAAAGAAATTGCTATAGAGAAGCAGTAATAGTAACAAAAGCTAGTAAAGAAGAGCAATCAAATTATGAAATGTATTATGATTATCAAGAAGCTTTAAAATTTATTCCAAGTCACAGAATATTAGCAATCAATAGGGGAGAAAAAGAGGAATTTTTAAAAGTAAAAATAGAAAAGCCAGAAGATAAAATATTATTATACATGGAAAAAGATATAATAAAAGGTGAAACACAATTTACACAAATGTTAAAAGATACAATATTAGATGCATTTAAAAGATTAATAGAACCATCCATAGACAGAGAAATTCGTTCAGATTTAACAGAAAAAGCTGAAGAAAAAGCAATAAAAGTTTTTGGAAAGAATGTAAAACAATTACTTTTAGGAGCGCCTATTAAAGGAAAAACAGTTATGGGATTTGACCCAGCATATAGAACTGGATGTAAAATCGCTGTTATTGATGAAACGGGAAAAGTATTAGATTATACAACAGTATATCCAACAGAACCACAAAACGATGTAGTTGGAGCAAAAAAAGAATTATTAAAATTAATAGAAAAAGATAAAGTTGACATGATTGCAATAGGAAATGGTACTGCATCAAGAGAATCAGAAATGTTTGTAGCAGATATGATAAAAGATACAGCAAGACCAGTTCATTATGTAATAGTAAGTGAAGCAGGAGCCTCTGTTTATTCAGCATCAAAATTAGCAACAGAAGAATACCCAGATATAAATGTTTCTATAAGAGGAGCAATTTCAATAGCTAGAAGATTACAAGATCCACTTGCAGAACTTGTAAAAATAGATCCAAAAGCAATAGGGGTAGGACAATACCAACACGATGTTAATCAAAAGAATTTAGCAGAAAGTTTAACAGGAGTTGTAGAAGACAGTGTTAATAAAGTTGGAGTTGATGTTAATACTGCAACACCATCACTTTTAGCATATGTTTCTGGAATTAATAATACAATTGCAAAAAATATTGTAAAATATAGAGATGAAAACGGGAAATTAAAAGAAAGAAAAGAATTATTGAAAGTCCCTAAGCTAGGTAAAGTTGCATTTGAGCAATGTGCTGGTTTCTTAAGAATAATTGATGGAAAAAATCCATTAGAAATTACTGCAGTTCACCCAGAAAGTTATGAAGCAACAGAAAAATTATTAAAGAATTTAGGATTTGATAAAGAAGATTTAAGAAATAGAATAAAAACAGATGAGTTGAGACAAAAACTAAAGACTGTAGATGTTACGAAAATGGCTAAAGAATTAGAAATAGGTGAGATGACATTAAGAGATATTATAGAAGAATTAAGTAAGCCAGGAAGAGATCCTCGTGAAGATATGCCTAAGCCAATATTACGTCAAGATGTATTAAAGTTAGAAGATTTACAAGAAGGAATGATATTAACAGGAACAGTTAGAAATGTTATAGATTTTGGAGCATTTGTTGATATTGGTGTTAAATATGATGGTTTAGTACATATATCAGAAATGAGCGATAAATTTATAAAAAATCCATCAGATTTAGTTTCTGTAGGAGATATTGTAAAGGTAAAAGTTATTAAAATTGATAGAGAAAGAAAAAAAGTTGGATTATCAATGAAAGTTTAAAAAAGATTGAAAAGGCAAAAACCTTTTCAATCTTTTTTAATTTTTATATTTTTCTTGAATTTCTTTTATTTCATCATAATGATTTTTTAATATATATAAAAATACATCATCTAATGCTGGATCAAATTGAGTACCTTTGCATCTTTCGAATTCGGCTATTACAACATCTAATGGCAAAGCATTTCTATAAGTTCTCTTTGAAGTCATTGCATCAAAAGTATCAGCAATTGCTGCGATTCTAGCAAAGTAAGGTATTTCCTCACCTTTTAATCTTTCAGGGTAACCATTTCCATCATATCTTTCATGATGATATTTTACTATTGGAATAATATCTTTAAAGTTTGTTGCATTAGAAAGTATTTCAGCACCTACTGATGGGTGTTTTTTTATTTCAGAATATTCATCATCTGTTAATTTTGATTCTTTTCTAAGAATTGCATCAGGCACACCAATTTTTCCAATATCGTGGAATAATCCTCCAATTTGAAGTGTTTTTATATCAGCATCTGATAATCCAAGATGCTTACCAATTAAAACAGAAAATTCTGAAACTCTATCAGAATGACCTCTTGTATAAGGGTCTTTTGCTTCAACAGTATATCTTAAAGTTTCTATACTTTCAAGATATGCTTTTTCAAGTTGTTCATAAGTATTAGATAGTTTTGAATTTATCTTTTTAATTTCATTCATTTGAGCAATTGATTTTATACCAGATTCTATTAATAATAATAGTTGGTCAAATTTATCACTTTTTTCACAATATCCTTGAATGTCTAATCTTCTTATAGTTTCCAATGGTGGAGCTAAGTCTTTGTGACCAGTAAGTAGTAAAATATATAATTCTTTATCAAATTTTCTAATTTCTTCTACGACTTGATCTCCATGAAGAGGAGTCATAATAAAGTCCAAGATTAACATGTCAAAATGTTCAGTTTTGACTTTTTCAATAGCTTCTAATGGGTCTGTAACACCTGTGAAATTGTAACCAGACCTCTTTAAAAAGATAGATAAAGAATCTATAATTCCTTCTTCATCATCAACTGCTAGAATTTTATATTGGAAATTTGCTTTCTCTTCTTCAGTTTGTAAATTTTGTAAACCTTTTCTCATACAATCACCTCTGTGGTTACTATAATATTTATTTAATTGTGCTCCCATTATATTAATAAATTTTATAAAAATCAAGTGTTTTAAATAAAATAAACAACAAAATATTATTAATTTTGTTGTTTATAAAATATATTATAAAGGTAATGTTATATTAAAAGTTGTACCTTTTCCAGTTTCGGATTCAAATGTGATATCTCCATTAAAATGAGCTTTTATTGTTGAATATGACATATATAATCCTAAACCAGTACCGTTTTTCCCTTTTGTTGTAATCATTTCTTTAAATAACTTATTCTTAACCTTTTCTGGTAATCCAGAACCATAGTCTTTAACTGAAATAATTAGATTATTATTTTGTTTTTCTAATATTAAATCAATATTTTCTCCTTCTTTACCATTATAAGCTTGTATTGCATTGGAAATCATATTGTTAATAACTTGTACTAAGCTATTTACATCTCCGTTTATAGTTGTTTTACTATCTACATTCATATGAATATTTAAATATATAACAGCACTTTTTAATTCGTGTTTCATTAAAATATTAACTCTTTTTACAAGTTCGTCTAAATCGAATGAAACATTTTCTGTTTCAGATAAAGTAACTGCTTGTCCTTTTACTGCTGTTATGATATCTGACATATATTCAGTGTATTCTTTTATTTTTTCAATCCATGAGAACATATCTTTTGCTATATCATGATGGTCTTGGCTATTTACTTCTGGATCATCTATTGATGAATCATATTCTTTTACTAAGTCTGTTAGTCCTTCGGCTGCACCTGATATTGACATTATTGGTGTTTTTAAGTTGTGAGCTATTCCTCCAATTAGTTGTCCTAATGATGATAGTCTTTCACTTTCCATTAGGGTTTCTTGGGCATCTTTTATTTTTTGCATATCTTCTATATGTTGTGTTATGTCTTTAAATAGTATTAGGGTTCCTAATGATGAGCCTTCGGATAGTATTGAATTTATTTCTATATGAAAGTGTTTTTTGATTTTTTTTATGTACAAGTCAAATGATACAGTTTTTTCTGAGTTTTTGACTTTTGGTAATGCTTTTTTAATTAATTTTAAATTTAAATATAGGTCGTGTTCTTTTAGAAAATTTTCAAAGTTTTGTCCTCTTATATCTTTTGATGTCTTGATGTGGAATGATGTTAAGAAGGTTTGGTTAAAGTCTGTTATGGTTCCGTCATCGTTTAGTACCACATAGCTATCTGAAATTCTATCTACTATTTTTTGTAAAGCTATAGGTGTAACACCTAAAAAATTAAATTTAAAAATAGCTAGAGCACAACAAATAATTGTTATGGTAAATGTAATAGGAGTTACATATACTGTCATCGGCATTAATTTAAATGAACCCAATACATTAACAATAATAGGAATACTGATACCAAAAACTATCAAAACAGATTGTTTGGAAAAGAAACCTGAATTTTTAATAGAAAATTTAATTAAATAAAAGGCTCCAATAAGCAATAAGCTATAAGAATAAATGTGATGTATAGTAATATATTTACCATATATACATTCATTAATATTAGTAGAATAAGATTTATAAAATAAATGGTGTATTGGGTTAGTCCATAAAATTATTAAAGAGATAATTGGAATAATAAACAAGAAAATATACCATTTTTTAAAACTTATTTTTGTTTTGGTAAAAATTAGTCCAGTAAAAAACATACTAACAGGTAAAAAACAAGTGCCTATATAAATAAAATTTTCAAAATATATAGGATTAATATTTAAATAATTGCTACAAATATCTTGAAGTAAAACACCAAAACTAATAATAAATACGCATAATATATTGCAACAGAATATTTGTTGTAACTGACTATGCTTTGAGTGCATCATTACGTAAAGTAGTAAAAGAAAAATTAAAATAGTTGAAATACATAGTAATAAAAACCCCATAATATCTCCTCCTTTTTGTATTAGAATTATTGAAATAAATATTAATATTTATTTCAATAATTCATAATTAATTCATTTTATATAATTTATTTTTTTTAAGTATTTTACATATTTTTTAATATATTCAGAATCAATTTGTTTCCATGAAAAACCAATTGTAGATAAGTATTTATTTGAAAATTCACAATTTAATCTAATTCTAGATGTATAAATTAACTTTTTATCACTATTTATATCATGAATTATACCAGATAAAAGTTCTTTTCTTGAATCGTCTTGCAAAATTCCATTAATGATATCAGTCATCATTTGATTTGAAACTGGTACAATTGCATATCCAAGATTATTTAATGTATTAAATAATAACTTAATATCCAATAGTTTGTCATTATATAAATGTAAAACATTGCAGTTGCTGGTGTATTTTAGTATATGAATAATTGCGTTTGCACATAAATCAACAGGTGTTAATTCAATAGCATGATCTAATAAGTATTTTGGTATAGCACCTATATCTATAAAAGATTTAAATCTTTTTGCGAATGCGTTATCTTCAGCATTAATTTGAAATACTCCATCACTAAATCTATTAGTTATATTACCAACACGTAATATTTGTGCATCTAGTCCTTTTAAAATTGATTCTAATATTATTAGTTCAGCTTTGTATTTTGTCGTTGTATATATACCTTTTATATTTTGACCAATATATATATCACTTTCTTTAAATACTTTTTTATTATTTATATTATCTATAGTTTCTTCAATAAATTCTTCTTTTTCTCCATTTCCAGAAATACTCATAGTTGAAATATGTAATAATCTTTTAGAATTTTTAAAACAAAAATCAACTATGTTTTGTGTTCCAGTAACATTGATATCTTCAAATAATTGTTTTTGCCCAAAATGTTTTACTAATGCACCACAATTTATAACTGCATCTATATTATTAGCTAATAGATTATAATCATCAGAAGATAGTCCCAACTTTCTTTTTATAATGTCACCTTCGATAATTTTTATTCTATTATTAAATTCTTTATTGTATTGTTGTCCAAAGTAAAATTTCAAAGTGTCCTTTAATCTTTTTTCAATATTAATATTATTCTTTGGTCTAATTAAGCAATAAATAGTACCAGCACAATTTTTTAAAAATTCATTAAGTACATGAGCTCCTAAATAACCAGTTGCTCCTATTAATAGAATATTTTTAAAACTAAAAGGTTTTATAGATTTTATATTTTCAAAAGTATTTCTTTTCAATAGATTGTTTATATGTGAATAATCATAATTTTCCATAAAACTACTTTCTGGTGATGGTAATTTATTTGATAATTGTGAAATAGTCGGATAATTAAATATATCAGCATATTCAAAATTCAAACCATATTTAACGGCTTCTATTTGCATATTAATAGCACTGATAGAATCTCCTCCAATATCAAAGAAATTATCGTTTATATCAATATCATCAATTTTTAAAATATTTTTCCATATTTGTAAAAGTTTTTCTTCATTAGAATTTAATTCGTTAATATTTATCTTATTATGAGAAAGACTTTTATGCAATTCTGGTAAAGGTAAAGCTTTACGGTCAATTTTACGATTGATAGTATAAGGCATTTTTTCAAGACGAATAATGTAAGTAGGAACCATATAATAAGGAAGAGAGTTCCTTAACGTGTCTTTTACCATTGTTTCTTTTATAGAAGAATCAGCAACATAATAACCACACAATACTTCTTTTTCATCAATTTCTATTTTGTTAACAATAGCAGATGAAATTCCTTTAATGTTTAGCATGATATTTTCGATTTCAGATAGTTCTATACGTAAACCTCTAAGTTTTATTTGATTGTCTACTCTACCTAAACATTGAACTTTTCCATCAAAAGTCCATCTACCAATATCTCCAGTTTTATAGATTTTTCCTGTTCCAAAAGGATTTTTTATAAATCTTTCGGCAGTAAGTTCTGGTTTTCCCATATATCCAAGACCAACTTGAATACCAGAAATATAAATTTCTCCAACAACTCCTATAGGAACTCTTTTCATATTTTTATCCAAAATATGGATTTGAGTGTTCATAATAGGTGGGCCAACAGTTATTTCTTTTTCGTTATTTAAATTTTGCACATTTGAAAGGACTGTTATTTCGCTTGGACCGTATATATTATAGATAGTAATGTCATCAGCTAAAGATTTTAAATCTTTAACAAATTTTTCTGGTAAAGGTTCTCCGCCGAATACCATATTTTTTACTAAAGCTAATGCAGAATTAGGTTCTCTATTGTCATAGTTTATTTTCATAAGGCTTGGTGTTACTGTCATAACATCAACATTATATTTTTTAATAAGTGAATCTAATAACTTTGGATTTCTATGTTCTGCATTATTAGCCATAACTATTTTTAATCCATATGCTAAAGAAACAACTATTTCATATACAAAAATATCAAATGGAGTAGATGTAACTGATGCTATTGTGTGTTTGTTACCTTCTTTTAGATATTCTAAAACAGGTAGCATTGCTTTTACCATATTTGCAAGGCCAATTTGCGTAAGCATAACACCCTTAGGTAAGCCGGTTGAACCTGAAGTGTAAATAAGATAAGATAAATCATTAGGTTGTGTTTTTATGTTTGGATTAGTATTATCATACTCATATATCCAATTATTATCTAAGTCAATTTCTATGCAATTTTCGATATATTGTACTTTATCTTTTAATTCTGATTGTGTTAATACATATTTGGTTTTACTATTTTCAATATAATATTTTGTCCTTTCAATTGGATATGTTGGGTCAACATTAAAAAATGCAGCACCAGCTTTTAAAATAGCAATCATACATATAATTGTTTCAAAAGAACGGTTAGTCATTATACATATAATATCATTAGGCTTGATTCCAGATTCAATTAGCAAATGAGAAAGACTATTTGCTTTCTTATTTAATTCATCATAGCTTAGAAATTTATCATTACATATTAAAGCGATATCATTAGGGTGTTCGTATACTTGTTTTTCAAAAATAGTAATAAATGTATCATCGTTAATTTCAGCAAAAGTATTGTTAAAAGAATTTAACATATCGTATTCTTTTGGTGGTAGTATATCAATATCTCTAATTAGAATATTTTCATTATTTAATAATGATTCTAATGTGAAAATATAATGTTCTAATATACCTTTGATGGTTTCTTCTTTAAATAGATTTGTATTATATTCCAAATCAATAGTTTTAAAATTTGCATCTATTGTTAGTGTTAAAGTAAACTTAGAAGTATTTGATATAGGATTAATAAATGTCAAATTTTTATTATCAATAGAATATTGAAAATCTTTAAATCCTTGGTAGACAAAAGCAACATCAAAAAGAGAATTTAAATGTGAGTTATTTAAGTTTGATATTTTTTTGACTAGCATATCATAAGGATATATTTGATTATTTAAATCATCTAATACTTGATTTTTTATATATTTTATAAAATCAGTAAATTGTTGATTATCTCTCATTTTAGCATCAATAACTATATTATTAACAAATGTACCAATTATATTTTTTAATTGTGAAATTTCTCTTCCAATTGTTGGTGAACCTATAATAATTTCATCTTGAGATGTATATTTATATAATAAAATTAAAAATACACTCATAAAAAGAATATAAGGAGAAACATTCAATTTTTTTGCAAACTCAATATATGAATTAAAAAATTCATTATCAATTGAATATCGTATAGTATTACCTTCATAAGAATTATTAATTGATTTTGCATAGTCATAAGGTAAGTTAATTGATGGTAAGTCAGAATTTATAAATTTATTTATCCAGTAATCTTCATGTTTTTTAATTTTTTTACTATTTATATAAGAATCTTCCCATACAGCAAAATCTTTATAAGTAATATCTAACTTTGAAACAGGTTTATTTTGATAAAATTTACAAAATTCATCAAATAAAATATGTAAAGAAAGACCATCTAAAACAATGTGGTGAGAATCTATTAGTAATAAAGTTTTTCCATTATTTAAATAACAAAGTGCTACACGTATAAGTAAGTCTTTTTCTAAATCAAATGGTTTTTTAAAAGATAAAATAATATTGTCAATATCATTACTGTCACCAGTAAAAATAGATACATCAAAATTATTTAATTTTTTAATTTTTTGTCTAACTTCTCCATTTTTTATATAGAAAGAAGTTCTAAAGGTTTCATGATGTTCAATAATTTTAGAAAATGCTAATTTTACATTTTCTTTATCAATTTTATTATCAATCAAGACTGCACCTGTAACATTGTAAACAACATTTTTATCTCCAATCATTTTACTTGCATAATAAATTCTTTTTTGTGCTGAAGATAAAGGATAATCTTCCATAACTTCAGTTGGAATAATAGTATTATCAAATGATGCATGATTCGGAGCTTTTGCTATAAAATCAGATAAATCCGAAATAATTGGCTGGGTTAATATATCTTTAACTGTTATAGTGACATTTAATTTTTCACTTAATATAGAACTAAAGTTGATGGCAGAAAGAGAGTCACCACCTAAATCTATAAAAGAGTCATCTATACTAATATTATCTACATGTAATATTTCAACTAAAATATCAATAATCGTTTTATCAATATTATTTCTAGGATGAATAATGTTCTTGTTTTGAACAATATTTGGTAAAGGAAGAATATTCCTATTTATCTTACCGTTATGATTATATGGTAAATGTTCTAATTCAATAAAGTATTGAGGAACCATATATGGTGCTAAATCTTTATGTAGAAGTGATTTTATTTTACTAATATCTACAGGTCCATTTTTTATATAGTAAGCACATAAGATATCATGTTGAAATTGATCTGTTTTCTTTGCTACGACACAAGAGGTTATATTTGGAAGATTTAGTATTTTTTCTTCAATTTCTCCTAATTCAACTCTAAAACCACGTATTTTTATTTGAGAGTCAATTCTACCACAATATTCAAGTGTTCCATCATAATTTAATATAGCACTATCACCAGAGCGATACATAATTTCAGATTGATTATATGGGTTAGAAATTAATTTTGTTTGGTTTAAATCAGGTCTATTTAGATAGCCTTTAAAAACACCAGCACCTGTTACACAAATTTCACCAGCTATTCCAGGTGGTAATAGCTTTTGATATTTATCAAGTATATATACTTTTAGTGTTGGAATTGGTTTTCCAATATTAGATGTTGATAAAGATAAATCAACATTGGATAATTCTTTAAATGTAACATGAACAGTAGTTTCTGTGATTCCATACATATTGATTAATTTAGTATTATTGTATTTTTCTTTCCAAGACTTTATTGCATTTGGTTTTAATGCTTCTCCACCAAAAATAATATACCTTATTTTTAAATTAGAATCATTTAGTTTTAATTCAGCATTTTGCAAATTATAAAAATAAGTAGGTGTTTGATTAAGTACGGTAACTTTTTCTTTTCGTAATAAGTTAAGAAATTTATTAGGATCTTGAGCTATATCTTCTGGTACTAATACTAATTTCCCTCCGTATAATAAAGCTCCATACATTTCCCAAACTGAAAAGTCAAAAGCGACAGAATGAAACATAGTCCATACATCAGTATCATTAAAGTCAAAAAGAAATTTATTATTTTTTAATAAACTAACAACATTTTTGTGCATAATCATAGCGCCCTTAGGTGTACCAGTAGAACCAGATGTATATATAATATAAATAGTATCTTCAGGAGAAGAAATGTTTTCTAAGTTTTTATTGCTTAATGTATATATCTTTTCATTTTGGAAAGATATATCAATTGTAGGAATAGATACATTTAAATCAGTCATTTTTGAACATAATAGAAAATGAGATGCATTACTATCTTTTATCATAAAATTAACTCGTTCTTCAGGGTAAGACAAATTAATAGGAAGATAAGTTGCTCCAATTTTCATTATACTTAAAATACCAACTATCATTTCTAAACATTTTGGCATACGTATAGCTACAACTTCTTTTGGCTTAATTCCAAAATTTCTTAGATAATTAGCCAATTGATTTGCTTTATTATTTAATTCTTTATAAGTTAAAGATTTATCATTACAAACTACAGCAACATTATTAGGTGTTTTTTCTACTTGTTCTTCAAATAAATCAATAACAGTTTTATCAGTTGGATAGTCAGCATAAGTATTATTAAATTCATATAATATTTTATTTTTTTCTTCTGGTGTAACAATCTCAATATCTTTGATAGAAAGATCTATGTCAGTTAATAATTGGTCAACAATATGTAAAATCCTGTTATGTACAGAATTAATATCTTCAGGAGAATATTTATCAATTAGATAATCATAACACATAGTAAGATTACCAGAATCATCATTATCATGAATATGAATATTAATTCCACATGAAATTTTATCAGTTTCAAACCAACTAGCTGTATAAGGTAAGTCTATAGTTTTATCGACAGTTTTTGTTATTTGATAAGATATTATAATATCGTATAAATTAGGAATAGAATCATATTTTTTTCTTAAATTTTTCAATAAATATTGATAAGGATATTTTTGGTGTCTAAGCATTCCAAGAGTATCGTTTGCAATATTAGACACAAAATTATTAAAAGTTAAATTATCATCTAAATTTATTCTAAAAGGTACATTACTTATAAACATTCCAGGAGTATGTTTTTCTTTAAAGTTTGTTCTGTTTAAAATTGGAGTTCCAATTACAAAATCATCTAAATTTGAAACTTTTCCAATATATAGTGAATATAAAGCCATAAAGAAGTTATATACAGATATTTTTTCTTTTGAACATAACTCTCTTATTTTATCGACAATATTTTTGTTCAAAACAAATGAAATTCTTTTTGAGTCACTGCTATATGTTGTATTTTTGTTTTTTAATGATGATGGTAAAGAAGCGACTTCGGGAATTGTTTCAAATTTTTCGTTCCAATATTGTTCATCTTTTTTAAATTTTTCACTTTTTAAATAGTTTTTTTCAGAATTAATATAATCGATATAAGAAGATGTTTCTATATCAAGATTAAAATTTTTCATTAAATTAGAATAAATTTTAGCTACGCCAGTACTAATTATAGCAATAGTAGCGGCATCAGAAATAATATGGTGTATGTTCATGACAACGCCACCATGTCCATTAGGAAGTTTAAATAATTTGAACGCAAAAAGAGGAGAGTCAATTATATTAAAAGTTTGACTTACCATTTCTTTTTCTATTGAAATTATTTCATCTTTAGAATTTATATTAATGATATCAAAATCTAAATTACCAAATTCACACAAATATTGTTTTGGAACATTATTATCTAATAGTATTCTTATATTAAAACAATCATTTGAGTGAATGAATATATTTATAGCATCTTTTAATTTCTTAAAATCTACTGTTTCATTTATAGTTATATTTCCACAAATATTATTTATATTAGAACCCTTAAAAAATTCTTCCATATACCATATAGATTTTTGTGGATTTGTTAATTCATAAACATCCTTATTTTCCATAATTTCACCCTTTTATAAAAAATTTTAATTATACAAAACGATTATATAATTAAAAAATAGAAAAAGCAAGAAAAACGTAATAAAAAGTAGATATTTGGCACAAAATATTTTATAAAAATAATAAATGTTTGTTTAAAATAATAAAATACGTCAAAAATAAAAATAAGGTGATAAAAATGTCAAAAAGAAAAAAGAAAAACAAAGCTAAAAAAATAATAAAATCAACACTTATTATAGTAATTACATTTATAATAATAATATTTTTATACAATACATATGCAAATATAGAAATAAATCAAGCAGATTACAAAACAGAAAGAACAATTTCCACAGCAAATGAACAAACTGTGGAAAACGTAATAGAAAACAGCGAAAAAATTTCAACTATGTTAGAAAAAGCAATGGGAAGTGTTGTAGGAATATCAAAATTAAAAAGTAATGGAAACTCAATATTTTCAACTAGCAATGAAGATGCATTAGGAATAGGAACAGGAATTATAGTAACAGAAGATGGCTACATTCTTAGCAATGAACACGTAACAGGGAGTAAGTTTAGTACTTGCTATATAACTTTGGAAAGTGGAAAAAAACAAGAGGGAAAAGTTGTATGGAGTGATTCTGACTTAGATTTATCATTAACAAAAATTGATGCAAAAAATCTTTCGACTATTAACTTAGGAGATTCAAGTAAAATAAAAGTAGGGGAAAGTGTATATGCAATAGGAAATCCTATAGGATTTGAGTTTAGAAGAACAGTTACATCAGGAATTATAAGTGCTAAAAATAGAAGTATAAGATTAGAGGAAAATAATAATGTATCTTATATGTCAGATTTAATACAAACAGATGCAACAATTAATCCAGGAAATAGTGGTGGACCATTAATAAATCCGAATGGAGAAGTAATAGGAATTAATACGGTAAAAATATCTTCAGCTGATGGAATTGGTTTTGCAATTCCAATAAATGTTATTAAAGGAGTAATCGAGAGTTTTAAAAACACAGGGAAATTTGAACAACCAACTTTAGGAATTTATGTGTATGATAAAGATGTTATACCATATTTAGATACTAATATTATTACATTTACAAAAGGAATTTATGTTGCTCAGATTAATAAAAATGGACCAGCATATAATACTGAATTAAAAGAGGGTGATATTATTAATACTGTTGATAATAGGGAAATTAATACAATGAATGATTTAAGGGAGTACATTTATACAAAAAATGTAGGAGATGTTGTAGAACTTAGTATTACTAGAGGAAAAATCAATAAAGTAATTCAGGTTGTGTTGCGGAAAAAAATAACTTAATATTATGAATTTATTTTTTATAAGATTAACATGAGTTTTTTATTGAATTATTTTGTACTATGGATTATAATGCATTATGAAAAAGAGGAAAATAAGATGATAGAAAGATATAAACAAGATGAAATTGATAAATTAGTTCAAATATTAAAAAATGATGGAGTAATCAGCGTTCCAACAGATACCGTTTTTGGTATTTGTGTTAGAATAAATTCACAAATAGCACATGATAAATTAATAGAGGTAAAAAAACGCCCAATTAATAAAGCATTTCCAGTTATGTGTGCAAATGAAAAACAAATAAAAAGTATAGCTATTGTAAATGAACGAGCAGAGCAATTAATTAGAGCATTTATGCCTGGACCAATTACATTAGTATTAAAGAAAAATAAAAAGTTGCCAAAGTATGTAACAAATGGAAAAGATACAATTGCAATTAGGATGGCAACATCAAAATCAATAGAAAATCTAATTTTAAAATTAGGATGTCCTGTATTTATGACAAGTGCAAACCAAAGTGGAGAAAAGGAATGTGCTAATTTGGATGAAATAGAGAAATGTTGTCCAATGTTAGATGGGATGATGGAAGGAAATGTTGTTTTTTCTAAAGGTAGTACTATTGTAGATTGTACTTTTGATGAAATAAAAATATTAAGAGAAGGACCTATATCAATAGAGCGTATAAAGGAAAAATTAAAAATAAATGTAAATAATTGATTTTTAAAAATACAAATAAATTTATTGGTAAATATTTATAGAATCATAGACAAATTTAAAGTAATATAGTAAAATAATTAACATAGGAAATGATAATAAACAGATGTGGTTTTGCCACCTAAATTTTACGAAATATCGTAGGAGAGGTGGTGATGTTTATGGTTAAAGTAATACTAGTTTTTGTAATATCTTTAATGTTATCTTTAACATTAAACGTTGCCTGACAGCAGTTCTATATAAGAACTGGATTGATAAGCAACTACATAAATAAAAAAATAAACCATTCTGCTTAGCTGAGATAATGGTTTATTAAATCTTTATATCGGCAAAATCCACGTTTGGGATTTGTCATTTCCTATATTTATTATAAGATATTTATAAACCAAAAGTCAAGAAAAATTGATAAAAACTATAATAAATAGAGTAGAAATATATTGCTATGAACGGAGAAAAAATATGTCAGAAAAAGATAAAATGCTAGCAGGAGAATTATATGATGCTAACTATGATAAAGAATTAATAAAAGATAGATATAAAGCTAAAGATATTCCATCAAATAGTGTGGCAGTTGGAAATCAGTGTAAAGTTATAAAAGAAATTTAATAAAAATAGTAAGTCAGAATTTATAATAAAGTGCAATTTTTACGTTTTAAAGTAAAAAATTGCACTTTAATTTAATTATCTATTTTTCAATTAATCCAAATCCTTAAAATTATATTTTCTAGAAAAATCTTTAGTTTCATCATTATTCATAAAAACGGAAGAAGTATTTTTCCTTAAAAATTCAATAATATTATAAACATCAATCCAAATTTCATTGTTACCATCAACCTGAGATTCATCAAAAATTAATTGCATTCCAAAATGAAGATGAGGAATATTGATATTATTAACATTTTCCTTAGTGCTGTAACCTGTCATACCCAAATAGCCAATAACATCACCAGCATTAATTTTAGCACCTTCACATAGGCCATTAACAAAAGGGTGATTTTTTCTTAAATGAGCGTAATAATAATATCTTTTTCCATCAAAGCTTCGAATGCCAACACGCCAACCACCATATTGATTCCAACCTAGATGTTCAACTGTGCCAGACTCAACAGCAATTATTGGGGTCCCTATATTTCCCATTAAATCATTTCCTAGATGAGTTCTTTTAAAACCATATGATCTGGAAGCACCAAAATCATCATAATGACTAAAATTATAATTTTTTGCAATTGGTAAAAAGGCTTTAATTCCATATTTGGTTTCAAAATGTGTTGTTCCATTTTCATCGGGAACTTCTATTGAATAATTACCAATAAATCCACCTAAAACAGCAGAGTAACTTTCATAATAGTAATAATAATACTTCATATTTTTTGTTAAATCTTTCATTGTGGAACCACTATCTAATTGATTTATTAATTTGGTTAAATCATTTTGTTTAAAATTTTTAAAGTTTCCACCATTTTTACAAGCTAAATAAGCTAATAATTCAATCCAATTATATTTTATGGCTGAATTGGAAGTGTGAGATTTTATATCTAGTTCAGATGTTTTATTTAAAGCTTCATAAGTTATTTTAAAATCAACCCATTTTATGAAATCTTTATTTCCTGAAGTTTCATTTCTATCAGTATTCCAAAAGACGTAGGAATTAGATGTTGCAGATTTTGAATTAAAAAAGTAATAACTTACAAAGGTTATTGCAATTATCAATAAAAAAGTAATAGAAGTGATTTTTTTATTGATTTTATAAGATTTTATAATCATTAAAAACACCCCATACAAATATATTAAATAAAAAGAATTTTATGATTTTAATTGAATGATTTGCCAAAATATAATATAATTTTAATGGAAAGAAGGGAAAATTTATGAATATATATATGGAAAAAGCAAAACAAAATGCTGATAATGGAATAAAAAATAAAGAGGGAGGACCTTTCGGTGCTATAATTACTGATAAAGATGGGAACGTTATTTCAAATGGAAATAATAAAGTAATAAAAAATAATGATCCAACAGCACATGCTGAAGTTATTGCAATAAGAGAGGCTTGTAAAAAATTAAATACTTATGATTTATCAAATTATATTTTATATACTTCTTGTGAACCTTGTCCAATGTGCTTATCTGCAATAATTTGGGCTAACATTAAAGAAGTTTATTATGGTTGTACTAAAGAGGATGCAGGAAGCATTGGATTTAGAGATGATATTATTTATGATTATTTAAAGGGAAATAATAAAGATTTAATTTGTTTAAAACAATTAGATAGAGAAGAGTGCTTGAAAACATTTAAAAAGTATAGTGAGGAAAATGGAATAATATATTAAAGGGGGTAAAAATGGAAAAATCAAAAATTGCAAGTAAATTTTATTTAGATAAAGAAAAAGATATAGTTGTAAATTTAATGGAAGAAAAAGAAGATGAATTAACTTATATATTAGAAACACCAAATCATAACACGGGGAATTTAATAACAAACTTAGCAAGAATTTGTGGCTTGAAGACTATAAAAAATGAAAAAGATATGAAGATAATAAAAGGAACAATACCTGCAAGTATAAATGGAGATAATGAAGAAGTTTATATTTTTAGAATGGGAGGAATAAAAGTTTCAAATATCTATAAAGATGGAAGAGTTGCAATAAAGGCTACAATTCCAGCAATTAGTAAAACTTTAATGTCACAAACAAAACATTACAATTTTACTATAAATGAAACTTTGGTAAAATCTTATATATTGAAAAAGGCAAAATTTAGAACAGATTTACATACACATATGAATGCAATGTTACCATCTGATTGTTTAATTGCGTTGGGCCTTATACATCAGGTTAGATATCCATTATATTATATAAAAAAACTGGGATTAACTTTAAGTGAAAAACAGGAAGAAGAAATTTACAAACAAAGAGAAGAAGTTGAAAAATTATTTATTAATTCTGATTTAAAAGGAAAATATTTAACAAGAAAAATAGATGATAACACATTTATAAATTTTGCGGATTTTATTTTAAATAATTTAGAAAATGCAACAGAAAATTTAAAGAAAATAAGTAAAAGCTTAGAGATTTTAAAAGATGGACAAGCAGTATTTACAAATTTAGAGAAACTATATATTTATAGATATGTTTTTGCAAAGGGGACAGAAAGTAAAGAGAAAATAGAATTAAATTCAGATTTAATAAGGCAGATACCAGAAAGAGATATAAAGAGAATTGCACTTAGAATGTTAAAAGATAAACAAGAAGAGAGTCCATATTGTAAAAATAATTTAAGGCAAGATAAACTTTTATGGATTGCAAGGGAATATCAAAAACAAGGAATTTATTATGTTGAAATAGCGGATACAGTTTTAACTAAAAAGGGAATACCAGCAATAGAATTACTAGAAGAATTGGATGAAATTATGCCTCAAATAGAAAAGGAAACGGGGGTAAAAATTAGATTTTTAGTAGCTATAAGAAGAATCCCATTAACAATAATAAAAGACAATTTAACAAGTGAAAATTATTTAAGAGAAAATTTAAATGTATTAAAAGCAGTATCAAGAAGTCCGTATGTTGTTGGAAGTGATTTTATAGGAGAAGAAATAAATGATATATCAGAATTAAGTCCAGTAATAAAGGAAATTGTACAATATGTGGCAAAAGAAGATAATGGCTATACCATAAGAATTCATGCGGGAGAAAATGACAGTTTAAGAGATAATGTGAAAAAATCAATACAATGTATTAAAGACGGATTAGAGCCAGGGCAAAAGATGCCTAGATTTAGACTAGGGCATGGTTTATATACTGAAGATTTAGACACAGAGGAAGGTAAGAAATTAATGGAAGAAATGAAAGAAACTGGAGCGGTACTCGAATTTCAATTAACATCAAATGTTAGATTAAATAATTTAAGTAAGCTTGAAAAACATCCATTAAAAAGGTATTTAGAGAACGATATTAAATGTGTACAGGGAACGGATGGATTTGGATTTTATGGAACAGATACTATTGATGAACAATTGGCCATGCAAAATTTATTAGGTTTAACAAATGAAGATTTTATGAAAATGAGAAAAGTTGAAGATGAAATTATTGAGCATCAAGAAAAATATTTTAAAGAGAAAAGCAAAAAATTTAAAGAATTTTTAAATGGAAGAACAATTAGAGAAGCAATTTTACAACTGGAAGATGAAATTGAAGAAGAGAGTAAATCTAATAAAATGAAATTGAGATTAAATAATAACATATTATCTGAAATAGTTTTAAAAGATAAAATAGTAAAATTACCTACAGACAAAATGCCTATCATAATAGCTGGGGGAAGCTTTAATGCTAGAAAAAGAGATACAAGAGTAGAAGAAAATGGAAGAGAGATATTAAAGAAATTAATGCAAAATGTAGATAGTGAAAAAGTATATTTTGTAATTGGTCATCAAATGAAGGGATATGAAAAAGAGGTACTTGATATAGAAGATGAAATAAATAAGAAATTTGAAGTTGATGCAATTATACCTAAAATGATTTCGGAAGAAGTAAAAGAACGTCTATTAGATGGAAGATTAAATGGAGTTTGTATTTCTACAGAAAGTGATGAATTTGGTATATATAAAAGTTTTAATTATGAGATTTTTGAAAGGAGAACTTCTATTGTTATTGCTTTTGATGGAAATTCACCAGTTTCTAATTTGGTTCAAGAGGCTAAAAATGGTAAGGGAAAATCAAAAATATATGTTAATTTGGCTAATGAAAGTTTAAATGAAAAGGCTAATTTGTTGGAAGGTTATGTTGTTCCTTTTAGTATTAATGATGACATTGTAGAGAAAATTTTGGAGGAGAATCCGGAGATTAGATAAATATTGATTATTAGTTTGTTAATATATTTTTGAGAGAAAATGTGATGATAGAATATCAAATATAAAAACAATTGACATAACACAAGAAAAGTAATATAATAGATAAAGTAAGGCACAGCCTATATAGGTAGTAAAAATTTAAATTACTAAGTTTAAGGAGAAAAAAATATGAGAAAATTAGGCATTATGATGATAACTGTAGTTTCTATGTGTTTGGCGTTTACTGGATGTGAAAAACTTCGGAGAGATAATGTACATGCTTCTGTTACATTAACAACTTCAAATGGAGATGAATATGTATGGAAAAGTGTTAATGGAGCCGGAGTTACGAAAAGTGGCAAAGATATGGCTTTACATCACAAGTCAGAATTTATTTTAAGGAATGGAGAAACTGCAAAAGTGACATTCAAGTGTTATTCTTGTGGAAATGCACAAGAATATAATATATCTGAAGCATGGGCAAAAGTACTTTCATGCGATTGCCCTGAAGAGATAAATGAAGCTGGAAATTCAAAAGAATATACAGCAATAAGAATTTCTTTCACAAAATAATATATAAAACTTAGTTACTTGGGATAAAAACTCTTGCTTATTTGTAAGAGTTTTTTATTTATGATTCTTTTTAAGAGTATTTGACAAATTTGTATTTGATCTGTTACATACAAAATAAAAGCTCTTATAAAAATAAGAGCTGAAACAGTTAAAAGATATTATTTAACTTGGTGCGGCTAGAGGGACTCGAACCCCCAAATCTCAAACTTCGTAGGCTTGCATTCTATCCAGTTAAACTATAGC
>CAKOYL010000008.1 GCA_934130705.1 uncultured Clostridia bacterium | reverse complement strand
GCAGTATTAAGAGCAACAGAAATAAATGCTGATATAATTTTATTAGGAAAAGCAATAGATGCAGTATATTCAGCAGATCCAAAAATAGATGCAAATGCAGAAAGATATGATAAAATCTCATATTTAGAAGTATTAGAAAAAGACTTAAAAGTTATGGATTCAACAGCGACAGCATTATGCAGAGATAACAATATACCATTATTAGTATTTGGAATAGCAGACCCAGAAAACATAGTAAGGGCAGTAAAAGGTGAACATATAGGAACTTTAGTTAAATAAAATTTGATAAAAATAATAAATTAAAAATTAAAACAAAAATAAAATTATAAGGAGAGAACATATTATGGATTATACAAATATAAAAGAAAAAATGGAAAAAACAATAAGTGTTTATAGCGAAAAATTATCAGAAGTGAGAGCAGGAAGAGCAAATCCTGCAATATTAAATAAAGTAAAAATAGACTATTATGGAACAGCAACACCAATCAACCAAGTAGCAGGAGTTTCAGTACCAGAAGCTAGATTAATAGTTATACAACCATGGGACGTTAGTGTTTTAAAAGATATTGAAAAAGCAATATTAGCATCTGATATTGGAATAAACCCAAATAATGACGGAAAAGTAATAAGACTAGCTTTCCCTGAATTAACTGAAGAGAGAAGAAAAGATTTAGTAAAAGAAATCAAAAAAATGGCGGAAGAAGCTAAAGTAGCAGTAAGAGCTGTTAGAAGAGATGGAATAGAAGCTGCAAAAGCAGAACAAAAAGAAGGAAATATGACAGAAGACGAATTAAAACAAGCTGAAAATGATATTCAAAAATTAACAGACAAAAGTGTTGAAGAAATTGATAAAATTTTAGCTGATAAAGAAAAAGAAGTTATGTCAGTTTAAAAAATGAAAAAGATAGCAAAATTAAGAAAGGGGAATATCAATAGAAATATTGGTATACTGGATAATGGAATTTAAAGAAAACTTAAAAAAATATCAAGAAATAGTAAATAAAGAACTAGAAAAATATGTGAGAAAACAAGAATGTCCAGAAAAAATATTAAATCAATCAATGGAATATAGTTTAATGGCTGGAGGAAAAAGATTAAGACCTATTTTAGTAATTGCTACTTATGAATTATTTAAAAAAGATATAGAAAATTGTATGACATATGCTATGGCAATAGAAATGGTTCATAATTTTTCTTTAATACATGATGATTTACCGGGAATTGACAATGATGATTTTAGACATGGAAAATTAACTAATCATAAAAAATTTAATGAAGCAACAGCAATACTTGCTGGAGATGGATTATTAAATCAAGCCTATATTTTAATAAGTGAAGAAATATTAAAAACAGTAGAAGATGAAAATAAAAATTGTATAAAATTACATAATAAAGTAAGAGCATATAATGAATTTTCAAAAGCAGTAGACAGAATGATTGCTGGTGAGTATATTGATACAGAATTAGAAGGAAAAGAAATTTCAAAGGAATTATTAGAATATATTCATATAAACAAAACAGGAGCATTATTAAAATTATGTGTAAGAATGGGAGCAATTTTAGCCGAAGCTTCAGAAGATGATATAGAAAGATTATCTAAATATGCTGATAAAATAGGATTAGCATTTCAAATAAAAGATGATATTTTATCAGAAGAGGGAGATTCTAAAATTACAGGAAAACCAGTTGGAAATGATAAAGAAAAAGGAAAATGCACTTATGTTTCTTATTTTGGAATTGATGGAGCAAAAAAAGAATTAGAAAATATTATTACTGAAGCTATTAAAGAAATAGAAATTTATGGAGAAAAAGCTGAGTTTTTAAAGCAACTAGCAATATATATTAAAGATAGAAATAAGTAGGAGGGAACATGGAACAAGAAAATTTGCCAAAACATATTGCAATTATAATGGATGGAAATAGAAGATGGGCAAGAGAAAAAGGAATGCCAGTAAGTTTTGGTCATAAAGAAGGGGCTAAAACACTAGAAAAAATAGTAAGATACGCAAATAAAATAGGAATAAAATATATAACTGTATATGCTTTTTCAACAGAAAATTGGAAAAGAACAACAGAAGAAGTATCAACATTAATGAAACTATTTCAAAGTTATTTAGACGATTATAGTAAAAGAGCAGATTCAGAAAATATAAGAGTAAAAATAATCGGAAGTAGAGATGGATTATCTGAAAAAATGAAAGATAGCATAGAAAAATGTATGGAAAGAACACAAAATAATACTGGAATTACATTTAATATTGCATTAAATTATGGTGGAAGAGATGAACTTGTAAGGGCTGTAAAAAGTATAGCTGAGCAAGTAAAAGAAAATCAAATAAACATAGACGAAATAACAGAAGAAACAATATCAAATAATTTATATACTAAAGAACAACCTGATCCGGATTTACTAATAAGAACAAGTGGAGAATTAAGATTAAGTAATTTTTTGCCATGGCAATTAGTATATAGTGAATTTTTATTTTTAGATAAATATTGGCCAGATTTTTCAGAAAAAGATTTAGATGAAGCAATAGAAGTTTATCAAAAAAGAAATAGAAAATTTGGAGCAAAATAATAACAATAAAAAATAAAGGAATGAAAAAATATGGATTTTAAAAGAATTACATCAGGATTAATAGTTGCTGTGACAGTAGCTGTTATGATGCTTATACCAAATAATTATATTATTGGAATTTTATTAGCAATTATATCAGTAGTTGCAATGCATGAATATCAGAATGCAATATCAAAAGTGTGTAAACCTATAAGATGGGTAAGCTATATAAGCTGTTTAAGTGTAGCTATAGTTAATTTAATACCAAAAGAAAATGCACTAATAGTTTTACAAATGGCAATACCTACAATATTATTAGTATTATTTGCACAGGTAATAGCAACAGATATGAAAACGTCTTTTAAAGATATGTGTTATAGCTTTTTAGGAATATGCTATATCCCACTATTTATGTCATTTTTAACATTGATAGATGGAATGAATAATGGAAAAATATTAATTGGATATATTTTAATGTCAGCATGGGGAACTGATGTATTTGCTTATTTAATAGGAAAAAAATTCGGAAAACATAAATTTAGTAAAGTAAGTCCTAAAAAATCAATAGAAGGTTGCATAGCTGGAACTTTAGGAGCAATGATTATAATGTTGATTTATACATATATTATAAATACATATTTCAGTTTTAATTATTCATATATTTATATAGGTATAATCGGAATAGTATTAAGTTTAATAAGCCAAATTGGTGATTTTTCAGCATCTTGTATAAAAAGATATGTAGATATAAAAGATTATAGTAATTTATTACCAGGTCATGGAGGAATGTTAGACAGAATAGATAGTGTTTTATTTTTAGCACCATTTGCTTATTTATTATTTACCATACTTTAGAAAATAAAGGAGGAATCAGATTTGACAATTATAATATCAGCTTTAAAAATAATTTTCCTATTAGGTTTTTTAATATTAATACATGAAGCAGGACACTTGATTGTTGCCAAAATATGCAAAGTAAAAGTTAATGAATTTGCAATAGGATTTGGACCAACAATATGGAAAAAACAGGGAAAAGAAACAAAATATGCATTAAGATTAATTCCATTAGGTGGATTTTGTAGTATGGAAGGGGAAGAAGAAAAATCTGAAAACGAAGGATCTTTTTCAAAAGCAAGTATTCCAAAAAGAATTGCAATAGTAATAGCAGGAGCAACAGTAAACATCATATTTGGTTTATGTGTATATTTTATTTTAATGTCAACTTCAACAACATATATAACAAATGAAATTACAGAAACATTAAATGGATATGCAGCACAAGAAATAAATTTACAAAAAGGTGACAAAATTATAGAAGTAAATGGTAAAAAAATAAAAAACAAATATGAGCTAAATTCAATACTAGAAAAATCAAATGGTGAAACAATAAATATAAAAATAAAAAGAAATGATGAAACATTAGAATATAATACAAAACCAACAGAAATAACAAATAAAAGTACAGGAATATATTTAGGTGATAAAGCTAAAATTTTGTCAATAGAAAAAGGAAGTGCAGCTGAAAAGCAAGGACTAAAAGCAAATGATAAAATAATAAAAGTCAATGGTGAAGAAATAAATGAAGATTCTAACAAAATAATAAAAATAATACAAGAAAAAGGATTAAATACAATAACATTAACAATACAAAGAAACAAGCAAGAAATGAATATTCAATTAACACCTGATTATATATCATCATATTATTTAGGAGTAAATTTAAAACAAGCAGATGATACATTTATAAACCACGTAATCTATGGTGGAATAGAAACAGGAAGATTTGCAGTTTCTATATTAGATAATATAAAAATGTTATTTACAGGTGGAGTAAGTGTTGACCAAATGATGGGACCAGTTGGAATATCTGAAGCAGTTGCAAAAACAAGTGGAATGAGAGAATTTGTATATATGTTAGCATTAATTTCACTTTCTTTAGGAGTAACAAATTTATTACCAATTCCAGCATTAGATGGTGGTAAAATTTTATTGTTACTAATAGAAGCAGTACGTAGGAAACCATTAAATGAAAAAACAGAAATAAATATACAGCTATTAGGATTTTCATTATTAATAGCATTATCATTATATGTAACATACAATGACATATTAAGAATATTCTAGATTAAGGAGAAAAAATTGGAAATCAAAGGAGAAGTAGCAGACATAATTTACCAAAATGAAGTAAATAGTTACACAATATCAACATTTGAAACTGAAGATGAATTATTAACAATAGTAGGGTATCTACCATTTATTACAAGTGGTGATACTCTTAAATTGATTGGAAAATTTGTAGAACATAAAGATTATGGAAGACAATTTAAAGTTGATACATTCGAAAAAATTATGCCTGAAACATTAGGCGCATTAGAAAAATATTTAGCAAATGGAAATGTAAAAGGAATAGGAGAAGCAACAGCAAGAAAGATAATAAGAAAATTTGGAGAAGATACAATTAATATCTTTAAATTTGAGCCTGACAGATTAGCAGAAATAAAAGGAATTACGAAAACAAAAGCAGAAGAAATGTCGCAAAGCTTTTTAGAAAATTGGGAAGTATGGCAAATTGTTGGATTTCTTGAAAGATTTAGTATAGGAGCAGAACATGCAAAAAAAGTATATAATCTATTAGGTATAAATGCAATAGAACAAATAGAAGCAAACCCATATATTTTAATTGATATAGCAAGAGGAGTAGATTTTAGACAAATAGACAAAATGGCTTTAGATTTGGGAATAAGTTATGATAATCAGAAAAGAGTTGAAAGTGGAATAAAATTTGCACTAATAAAAGCAACATATAATGGTCATTCATGTGTAATAAAAGAAAATTTAATTGAATATGTAATATCTTTATTAGATGTAACAACTGAATGTGTGGAAGAAAATTTAATCAATTTAAAAGCAAAAGAGGAAATTGTAATAGAAGAAAGAGAAAATATAAAATGGATATATTTATACAATTTTTATAAAGTAGAAGAGGAAATTGCAACTAGAATAATAAGATTAGATACAAGTAAAAATATGAAAAAAATAGACAAAATAGATAATGCACTAAAAAAAATAGAAAAAAATACTAATATTGAATTATCTGAAAAACAAAAAGAAGCAATAAAAGCAATAAATGATAGTAATGTAACAATAATAACAGGAGGACCAGGAACAGGAAAAACAACTATAGTTAGAACAATAATAGAACTATATGAAGGAAAAAATAAAAAGGTAATATTAGCAGCACCAACAGGAAGAGCAGCAAAGAAAATGACAGAGGCAACAGAAAAGGAAGCATCAACATTACACAGATTGTTAGGAATAGGTAAATTGGATGATGAAGGAATTTATAGTAAACACAGTGATTATGAAGGAGCACCAATAGATGCAGATGTAATAGTGGTAGATGAGCTTTCAATGGTGGATATGTTCTTAATGAATTATTTATTAAAATGTATTTATTTAGGAACAAAACTAGTATTAGTAGGAGATACAGATCAATTAGCATCAGTTGGCCCAGGAAGTGTATTAAAAGATTTAATAAATTCAGAAGTAATAAAAACAGTAAAATTAGACAAAATATTTAGACAAGCTGCTCAAAGCAAAATAATATTAAATGCACATAGGGTAAATAATGGAGAGCCATTTATAAGTAAAAATGACGAAGAAATAAAAGAAACAAGAGAAGATTTTTTCTTTATAAAGCAAAATTCAACAGAGAAAGTTTTACAAGAAGTAATAACTTTATCAACAGGAAGATTAGAAAAATTCGGTAATTATGATTTCTTTAAAAATATACAAGTATTAACCCCAACAAAAAAGGGACCATTAGGAACAAGAGAATTAAACAAGGCTTTACAAAGTGTATTAAATCCCAATATAGAAGAATTGCCTGAAAAAACAAGTGGGGGAGCAATTTTTAGAGTTGGAGATAGAATAATGCAAATAAAAAACAACTATGACATAACATGGGAAAAGCAAAATAATAAAAAAGAAGAATACAATATTGGAGGTTATCAAATACCTCAAAAACCTGAAATTGGAACAGGTGTATTTAATGGAGAAATGGGAACAATACTAGAAATAGATGAAAAAGAAAAAGTAGTAAAAATACAATTTGATGATGAAAAAATAGCCTGGTATGGTTTTACCGAACTTGAACAGATAGAACACAGTTATGCAATAACAATACACAAAGCTCAACGGAAGTGAATTTGATGTTGTAATAATGTTAGCACCTCAATCAGCTCCAATGTTACTTACAAGGAATTTATTATATACAGGAATTACAAGAGCAAAAAAATTACTTATCGTAATTGGAAGTGAAAGAGTTATAGATTATATGATTCAAAATGTAGATAGTAAAAAAAGAAATACTGGATTAGAATTTAAAATGAAAAAGTTAAAAATGGAATAAAAGTCTAATTTTGTCGAAATTTTCTTATTGACAAGTTACATAAAAAAGCATATAATGAATATACTAATATTAACTAACTTATATAAGTTAGAAAAAGCGGTTTTAACTCCACCAAATAAGAAACGGAGAATGAAAAAGCGGTTTTAACTCCACCAAACAAGAAACGGAGAATGAAAAAGTTAGGGGAATTAGTTTTTATCTAATTCCTCTTTTTTATAATAATTATTAATTCAAATCAAGAAAAGAGTGAATAAAATTTTAAAAATTCAAGAAAAAATTTTAAATCTAATTTATCCCCAAACGTGCGGAATATGTGGAAAAATAAACGAAAACTCATTATGCAAAAAATGTGAAATAAAATTAAATAAACAAGCTGAAAATAGAATAATAAAAGAAGGAACTGAAATAGAAGACAAATATTTTAATGAATTAATGTACATATTTAGATATGAAGGACAAATCAGAAAATTAATAATAGACTATAAATTTAATGACAAATCATATTTATATAAAATGTTTGTAAATTTTTTGTTAAAAAACCAAAAAATATTTGAAAATATAAAAAATTATGATACAATTATACCAGTTCCAATTAGTAAAAAAAGGAAAAATGAAAGAGGCTATAATCAAAGTTTACTTATAGCAAGAAATATATCAGAAAAAACAGATTTGGAATTAATGAATAATTGCTTGATAAAAACCAAGAATATAATAGAACAAAGCAAATTAAACAAAGAAGATAGATTACAAAATATACAAGGAGTTTATGATTTAAAAAATAAAAAATTACTAGAAAATAGAAAAATATTATTAATTGACGATATATATACAACAGGAAGTACCGCAAATGAATGTAGTAAAACATTAAGAGCAGCAAAGCCTGATAAAGTAGGAATATTAGTATTAGCAAAAGATTAAGAAATTATATACGGAGGGAAAAATGGAAGATTTAGTTGAAAGTATATTAGATTATGTTAGATCAGATTATACAGATTATGCCATCATGCTAAATGGAGAATGGGGTGTAGGAAAAACACACTTTTGGAATAATAAAATAAAAAAGAAAATCGAAACAATGCAATTAAATGGCAAAAGATACACAACTATCTATATGTCATTATACGGAATATCTAATTTAGAGGATATTAGTAAAAAAATATTTATAGAAACAACACAATTAATGGACAAAAATTTAAGAAGATTTATGGAGCAAACAGGCCAAACAACAATACCAGAATATGCCAAAACAGGTTTGGACATGGCCAATTTCTTTGGAGTTACGCAAAATGGTGATAAACTAGATTATGGGGAATTTTTTTCAACAGATGACAAAGTTTTATGTTTTGATGACTTAGAAAGAGCTAATGTAGATGTTATAGATATTTTAGGATATATAAATAATTTTGTTGAACATGATCACATAAAAACAATAATTATATGTAATGAAAAAGAATTATCAACAAAATTAAAAAGCTCCAATATAGAAATGAAAACATTTATAGCAACATATTTATTAGATAAACAAGGTGAACTAAATACAGCAGATAAACCAATGGTAGAAAAAATACAAAATAAAATAGAGCATGTATTTGATAAAGCAAACGATTATGAAAGAATAAAAGAAAAGTTAATAGGAGAAACATTTGAATATGCACCAAAATTTGATTATATAATAAATGGAATTTTAATGAGATATGAAAATGACCCAGACTTAATAAGATTTCTAAGAGAAAATACAAGACTAATAATATCAACATTTGAAAAAAGTGGAACACGAAATTTAAGAATATTAAAACATGCATTAAATGATTTTCAAAAAATATACGAAATGGTAGAAAAAAATTATCCTAATATAAATAATAGAATAATGCAAACAATGCTAATATTTACTATTGCAATTTCTTTTGAAATAAAAGCAGGAAAAATTACAAAAGATAAATTTGTAAATATAAAAGATAATGAAGAATACAAATCAATTATAGTATCATCTAGAACATTAATGGATAATAGACAGTTCTATATAAAAGAATTTGATAGTAATTATTATTATAATTTTAAAGCAGAATATAGATTTTTCAAATTTATAGAATACTATGTAAGAACAAGAATATTTGATATGAAAATATTCAAAGAAAACATGGAAACAATAAGAAATACAGTAGATACTGAAAATCTACCAGGATATAAAAGACTACTTACAGAAGAATATTGGAAAATTTCTGACGATGAATTTGGAAAAGTTATAGAAGACGTATTAGAAGATGTAAAACAGGGAAATATAGAATTAATAGATATTGTCAAAATATATGCATATTTTAGTTATTTCTCAAGAAAAGGATTAATAGAAATGGACATAAAAACATTGAAAAATATATTTTTTAATGGAATGAATGTATCATCTCTAAAATCAAAATATTGTGCAAATGTAGAAGAAGAACTTGC
Source organism: uncultured Clostridia bacterium (assembly GCA_934130705.1). The sequence goes on along the minus strand of CAKOYL010000008.1, from coordinate 20,485 downwards.
AAAAGTTGCAATAGAACAAGTTCAAGAAGATATGGAAGATATACAAAAACATTTTAATGGATTAAATGCACAATTATTAGATAAAATGTATAAAGAAAAAGCAGAATTAATATTTAAGTGCATTCCAATGAGAATGGAAGAGTTCTATGAACAATTTGATAGAGAATGTATGGATATACCAATATTTAAATATTATGATGTATATCAAATGTTCCAAAGAATATCTTGTGCTAGTAATGAGGATATAGTTCTAATAAAAGAAAAATTGTTAAATAGAGCAGAAAAATATACAAAACAAATTGAACCAGAAATGAAAAATATAAAACAATTAAAACAAGTTATTGATGACTATTTAAAAGGAAAAGACCAATCAATAAAAATAGTAATGCTTAAAGAATTTTCAAATGGGTTAGGACAAATCTTAGATAAATATAAAACAAGCTTTTTACCAAGAAAAGAAGAAGACAAATTGGAATAATTCAATTTGTCTTCTTTGATAAAAATAAATAAAAATGTATAAAATTTTCCTCTTTTGAGATAATAAGAGTAGACTTGAAATTAAAGGAGGAAGATTATGAAAGCAACAGGTGTTGTAAGAAGAATAGACGATTTGGGTAGAGTTGTAATACCAAAAGAAATAAGAAAAACATTAAGAATAAAAGAGCGGAGACCCACTTGAAATATTTACAGATAGAGAAGGGCAAGTTATATTAAAAAAATATTCACCTATAGGAGAATTATCAGAATTTGCAACTGGTTATGCTGAAACATTAGCAAAAACAACAGGACATATTGCATGTATAACAGATAAAGATTCAATAATTGCAGTTGCAGGTGGATCAAAAAAAGAATTTTTAGAACAAGACATAAGCCAAGAACTAGAAAAATTAATGGAAGATAAAGAAGTATATACAAGCAAAGAGAATAGTGATATGGCAATGCCGATTATAAAAAATGATAATAATCAAAGAAAATATAATGCACAAATTGTTTATCCTATAGTATCTAATGGAGACACAATAGGAACAGTAATATTAATGTCAAAAGACACAAATAGTAAAATGAATGAAGTTGAAAAGAAAGTAGCTCAATCAGCTGCCACATTTTTAGCTAGTCAAATGGAAATATAAAATAAAAAACAGGTTATTGTAATTAATATTTTAATTATAATTAACTTGTTTTTTTCTATATAAAATAAAAAGAAAAGGTTGATTTTTTTAATCATTTAATATAAAATCTATAAAGACTAAAGGAGGTAACAAATGATAACTTTAAAAGAAGTTAAAGAAAACCAAGAATTGGATGCATTGATAAGAGGAGCCCAAAAACAATTGAATGCAATAGGATATACGGAACATGGGCATAGACACATATCAATAGTATCAAAAAGAGCAGGGGATATACTAGAAAAATTAGGATATCCAGAAAGAACTGTACAACTAGCAAGAATAGCTGGTTATATGCATGATATAGGAAACTGTGTAAACAGAGTAGACCATGCACATAGTGGAGCAATAATGGCTTACAACATCTTGAAAGAAATGGGAATGCCAGTAGATGAAAGAACAGAAATAATGATGGCAATAGGAAATCATGATGAGAATACAGGAACAGCAATAAGCGATATATCAGCAGCATTAATATTAGCAGACAAATCAGATGTACATAGAGATAGAGTAGTAAACAAGAATTTATCAACATTCGATATCCATGATAGAGTAAATTATGCAGTAACAAATGCAGATTTAGAAATAGATGAAAAAGAAAGAAAAATAATATTAAACTTGAAAATAGATACACAAATATGTCCAGTACTAGATTACTTTGAAATATTTATGCAAAGAACTATGATGAGTAAATATGCAGCCAAGTACTTAAAAGTGTGGTTTGAGCTAGTAATAAACGGTACAAAATTATTATAAAATGGAGGAAATAAAATGAAAAATAAAACAATGAAAACAGTAAAAATATTAACAATAACATTTTTAGTTATTCTAATATCAATGATAAGTTTTGTGGGAATTTATCAAAAAAACAAAAATAGAATGGAAAACAAAGTAAAAGATTATTCATATTCAATGTCACTAAATGGTGCAAGAACAATAAAATTAAAAGTAAACACAGAATCAACAAATGATGTTCCAAACAATAGTGAAGAAGCATTAACATCTGAAAATTATGAAAAATCAAAAGAAATAATAGAAAAAAGATTAAAAGAATTATCAGTAGAAGAATATACAACAAGCGTAAATGAAACAACAGGCGAAATAACAATAGAAATACCTGAAGAAAACAGTAAAACAGATACTATTATAGGAAATTTAAATACAGTAGGAAAATTTGAAATTATAGATAGTGAAACTAATGAAGTATTATTAGATAACAGCAATATAAAATCATCAAAAGTATTATATAATACAACATCAAGTGGAACATCAATATATTTACAAATAGAATTTAATAAAGATGGAAAATCAAAATTAAAAGAAATTAGTGAAACATATGTATCAGTAAATAACACAACTGATAACAACACAGCTGAAAACACAACAAGTGAAGAAAATTCAACAAATGAAGCAACAAATACAACATCAGAAGGTTCAGAAGATACAACAAAATCTGAGAAAAAAGTAACAATGAAAATAGATGATGAGGAAATAATGTCAACATCATTTGATGAAGCAATAACAACAGGAAAAATACAATTATCAGTAGGAAGTGCTACAACAGATTCAACAACATTACAAAATTATGCACAACAAGCTCAAAGTATTGCTACAGTATTAGATACAGGAAAATTACCAATAAAATATGATTTAGAAAAAAATCAATACATATTACCAGAAATAACAACACAAGATTTAATAAAAGCTGAAATAGTTATTGCAGTAATAGCAGTAGTTGGAATTATTGTATTAATTATTAAACATAAAATGAATGGTCTATTAGCAGGAATTGCATATATAGGACTAGCTGCTATATATATGTTAATAGTTAGATATACAAATGTAACAATTTCAATAGAATCAATTACAGGAATAGTTACAATATTAGCTTTAAATTACATATTTACACAAATGCTATTAGAAAAAATTGAAAGATTAGACAAAGAACAAGTAGAAAATGTAGTACAAAAAGCAACATTAGAAACATATAAATCATTCTTTATTAAAATTATACCAATTTGTGTTATGGCAATAGTATTTTGCTTCATAAAATGGGTACCTATTAGTAGCTTTGGAATGATAGCATTTTGGGGAATAACATTAATCACAATTTACAATGCAATCATAACAAGATATCTATTAAAAATAAAGGCAGAAAGATAGGAGGTAATATTTAAAATGAAACAAAAAAGTACAAAGATATTAGCAATATTAATAGTTTTAATATTAGTAATTGGAGCAATAGTAATTGCAACAAAAGGATTAGCATTTGAATTAAAATATCAAAATGGAAAACAGATTGAAATAAATTTAGGTAAAGAATTTGAAAAAAAAGATATGGAAGAAATAACTAAAGAAGTATTTGGAAATCAATCAGTTTTAGTTCAACAAATAGAAGTTTATAAAGATGCAGCAAGTATTATTACAACTGAAATAACTGATGAACAAAAAACAGAATTAGTTTCAAAAGTAAATGAAAAATATGGAACAGAATTATTAGCAGATAATATAACAATAGAAGAACATTCAAAAGTAAGAGGAAGAAATATAATAAAACCATATATAGTACCATTTGTAATAATAACAGCAATTATTTTAGTATATTTTATGATAAGATATTATAAATTAAACAGTCTAAAAGTTTTATTACAATCAGCGGGAATAATAGTTTTAACTCAATTAGTATTATTAGGAATAATGGCTATAACAAGAATGCCAATAGGTAAATTTACAATACCAGCAGTATTAATTGTTTATGTAATATCAATATTAATTACAACAAAAAAACTAGACGAAGATTTAGAAAAAATAAGTGAAAATTAACGGAAAATGTGATATGATTTATCACATTTTTTATATTGCATGAAAATTATTGCAATAAAAAATTCAATATGATAAAATAACAAAAAAGAAAGGAATTGATTTTAATGAAAATAGCATTAATAAATGAAAATAGTCAAGCATCAAAAAATTCAATAATATATGATGCTTTAAAAAAGGTTGCAGATAAAAAAGGATATGAAGTATATAACTATGGAATGGAAAGTGCAGATGAAAACAATTTGACATATGTACAAGCTGGATTATTAGCAGCAATATTAATAAATTCAAAAGCTGCCGATTTTATAGTAACAGGATGTGGAACAGGCGAAGGAGCATGTCTTGCACTAAATAGTTTTCCAAATGTACTTTGTGGACATATAGTAGATCCAACAGATGCATATTTATTTAGTCAAATAAATGCAGGAAATGCAATAGCAATGGGATATGCAAAAGGTTTTGGATGGGGAAGTGAACTAACACTAACATACACATTTGAAAAATTATTTGAAACAGACTTTGGAGGAGGATATCCAAAAGAAAGAGTAATACCAGAACAAGCAAACAAAAAAATATTAGACGAAGTAAAAAAAATAACACATAAGGATATGTTAACAATTTTAAAAGAAATAGACCAAGACTTTTTATATCAAACAATAAATAGAGAACAATTTAAAAAATACTTCTTTGAAAATGCAGAAAATGGAGAAATAAAAGAATATATAGCAAAAATTTTAAAATAAAGGGACAAGAGTGTATGGTAAATTGTCTCAACGGAGGTAGAAATGGGAAATATAGTATTGCTAGATGATTTAACAATTAATAAAATAGCTGCTGGTGAAGTTATAGAAAGACCAGCTTCAGTAATAAAAGAAATGGTAGAAAATTCAATAGATGCTGGTGCAAACAATATAACTGTTGAAATCAAAAACGGAGGTATTTCTTTTATAAAAGTAACAGATAATGGAAAAGGAATAGCACAAGATGACTTAGAAATAGCATTTGAAAGACATGCAACTAGTAAAATAAGAACTGCTGATGATTTAGACTATGTTACTTCTATGGGATTTAGAGGTGAAGCATTGGCAAGTATTGCTGCTATTGCTAATGTTGAGATGATTTCAAAAACAGAAGAACAACAAATTGGATATAAAGTTGTTGTTGAAGCTGGGAACATTTTAAGTAAAGAAGAAGTTGGATGTCAAAGAGGAACATCAATAACTGTAAGAAATTTATTTTTTAATACACCAGTTAGATATAAATTCTTGAAAAAAGATTATACAGAATCAGGATATGTAGAAGATGTTATCACTAGAATTGCATTAGTTAATCCTAATATTGCTATAAAATTAATCAATACAGGAAAAACAGTTATACAAACAAATGGAAATGGCGATATAAAAAGTGTAATATATAGTATATATGGAAAAGATGTAGCAACAGGAATAATGCCAGTTGAATATTCTTATGATGATATTCAAATTACAGGAGTTGTTGGTAAACCTGAAATAGCAAGATCAAATCGTTCAAACCAATTATTCTTTGTAAACAAAAGATATATAAAAGATAAAACTTTGTCAGCTGCAACAGAACAAGCATATAAGGGTTTAATACCAATAGGAAAATTTGGATTTGTTGTATTAAATATAACTATGAATCCAGCTAAAGTTGATGTAAATGTACATCCAGCTAAATTAGAAGTGAGATTTGAGGATGAAAGTAAAATATTCCAATCAATATATCATGCAATAAAAGACACACTACTAAAAGGAGAGCTAGTTGCAAATACTGATAAACAAGAATTAGAACAAAAGCCTGAAGAACAATCAAAAGGATTATATGATTTTAGAAAAAATGAAACGCAAAAAATAGAAGCTTATACTAATGAAGAAAGTAAAATAAAAACTAACAATATAGTACAAGATGTTTATACAAAATCAAACTATAGTGTAAATACAACACCACATATTAATTTAGGAGAAGGCGGACCTATAAATACTGCTGATGTATTAGAACAGCTAAAACAATTACAAGACAATATACAAAAAGAAGTTGAAACTTCACCTGAAATAAAGCTAAATGAAAATTATGTTAAAATGAGAGAGGAAGAAATCCAAAAACAACAAAAAGAAGAGAAAAAAATAGAAGAAACAAAAGAAGAAAAAGGACAAGAAGCGGAAAATGAAAAAATAGAAGAAAATAAAGAAATAGAAGAAAATGAAGAAAATGAAGAACAAAGTGAAATACCAGTAAAAGTAGATGAAACAGACGAAAAAAATAACGAATCAACAGAAAAAGAAAAAATAGAGACTGAAAAAACAGATAAAAAAGAAGAGTCAACAGAAATTAAATCACAAAATTTTGATGAGATGTATACAAAATTGTTTGGAACAAAGCCAATAAATAATGAAAGTACGCAAACAGAAGAAAAAACAAATGATTTAGCAGTAGATTTGTTAAAAGACAATATATCTGTATTTGATCAAAAAGAGGAATATCAAAAAACATTATATAAATTTATAGGAATTGCATTTAATACATACATAATAATAGAAATGGATAAAGAAATGTATATAATAGACCAACATGCCGCACACGAAAGAATAATGTATGAAAAAGTAAAAGACAACTATTATAGTGAAAGTACAAAAGATTCTCAAATGTTATTATTACCAGATGTAATAACATTAACACACAAAGAAATGGAAATAGCAAAAGAAAATATGGACATGTTTGAGAAAGCTGGATTTAGTTTAGAGGAATTTGGAGAAAACACAATAAAACTAACGGGTGTACCAACAGTTTGTATAGACTTAGATAATAAAGAATTATTCCTAGAAACATTAGACGAAATAAATACAGTAGCAAGAACAGCTAAACAAGAAAAAGAAGAAAAATTCATAGCAACAGTAGCATGTAAAGCAGCAGTAAAAGCAAATATGGTATTAACAAGAGAAGAGGTAGAAAGTTTAATGGATAAATTATTAGCATTGCCAAACCCATTTACATGTCCACACGGAAGACCAACAGCAATAAAAATGTCAAAATATGATATAGAAAGAAAATTTGCAAGAAAATAATAAGAGGGGGGAGACAACAATATGGCTATAATTATAGGAATACTTGTATTATTATTTTTAGTATTAATAGCTTGGTCATGGAATAGTTTAGGAGATATAGATAAAAATAAAAAAATTATAAATATCATAGTAGGAGTTATGATAATATATTTATTTACATTGATTATATATTCAATTTCAAAAAATGGAATAACTTATGAAAATAAAGAGGCAATGAAAACAATTAGAAATGTGTTTGTATTTTTATTTACAACGGTAAATGGATATTTGATATTACCATATGTGTTCAAAAAAATGAATCAAGTAAAATCACAAGAAATAGAAAAAGAAAAATTTAAAAAAAGTATTGTTATTACTGGAATAATTATGATAATATTAACAATATTTGAGATTAATTACTTTTCAAATATCCAACAACAAATTGTATCAAATCAAGTAAAAAATCAAATAGAAAACAAAGAATAAAAAGGAGGAGAAAGCAAATGAAAGAAAAGGTAATTGTAATCTGTGGGCCTACAGCATCAGGGAAAACCGCATTATCAATAGAACTTGCAAAACAAATTAATGGAGAAATTATATCAGCAGATTCAATGCAAATTTACAAAGATATGAATATTGGCACAGCAAAACCTGATAAAGAAGAAATGCAAGGAATCAAACATTATCTTTTAGATTTTGTTTCTCCAAATGAAAGATATAGTGTAGCAGACTACAAAAAAGATGCAAAAAAGGCGATAAAAGAAATAATACAAAAAGGAAAAACACCAATAATAGTAGGTGGAACAGGTTTATATGTTGATAGTCTTATATATGAAATTGAGTATCAAGATATTGAATTTGATGAAAAATATAGAAATGAATTAGAAAAAATAGCAGAAAAAGAGGGATTAGAAAAATTATATCAAATGGCAATAAAAATAGATCCTGAAGCAATGAAAAAAATTAGTGCAAATGACAAAAAAAGAATAATGAGAGTTTTAGAAATCTATAATGCGACCGGCAAAACAAAAACAGAACAGGAAATAGAGTCAAGAAAAAAAGAAGTAGAATATGATTACAGAGTATTTGCTATTAATTGGGAAAGAGAAGAATTATATAATAGAATTAACAAGAGAGTAGATATTATGATACAACAAGGGTTGGTGGAAGAAGTAAAAAAAATATTGAAAAAATATGATAAATTTCCAACAGCAATGCAAGGACTTGGATATAAAGAAATAGTAGAATATCTAGAAGGAAAAAGTACAAAGGAAGAAGCCATAGAAAAAATAAAAATGGAAACAAGAAGATATGCCAAAAGGCAATTAACTTGGTTTAGAAAAAATAAGCAAACAATATGGCTAGAAGGCTCAAATGATTTACAAAATAATATAAATATTATTTTGGAGGGAATAAATTGAAAGAAAAAACTGAAAATAAGAAAAGTAAGAAGAATTCAAAAAAAATAATTGTATATGTGGTATTTGTTTTGATTTTTATTTATTTAGCATATGCTGTTTATTTATTAGTAAAGCAACCTACAGATAAAGTAACAGTAGAAAATGGAACATTATATTTAGAAGAAACAGATATAGGATATGTTATTAGAGATGAAAAAGTGGTAAAAGGTAATAACTATAAAAATGGAATGGAACAAATAAAAACAGAAGGAGAAAAAACAGCAAAAGGAGAATCAATATATAGATATTACAGTAAAAATGAAAGTGATTTAACAAAACAAATTGCAGAATTAGACAGCAAAATACAAGAGGCTTTAGACGGCCAAACTGATTTATTTTCATCTGATATAAAACTTATCGAAAATCAATTAGATGAAAAAATAGAATTACTAAATAAAACAACAGACCTTGCTAAATTAACTGAATATAAAAAAGAGATAACAAAATTAATTAGTAAAAAAGCTAGTATAGCTGGAGAAAATAGTCCATCAGGTAGTTATTTAAAAAAATTATATAATCAAAGAACAAAACTAGAAGAACAATTAAATTCGGGAGCTGAATATATTAAGGCACCAGAAAGTGGAATTGTTTCATATAAAGTTGATGGATTGGAAGAAACACTTACACCTGATAATTTTTCAACATTAAGCAAGGAGTTTTTAGAAAAACTAAATCTAAAAACAGGGCAAATAATTGCTACAAATGATGAATGTGGAAAAGTTATTAATAATTTTAAATGTTATATAGCAACAATATCTGACTCAAAACAAGCAAAAGAAGCAAAAGTTGGTGACTCAGTAAAAGTAATGCTTTCTAACAATAAAACTATAGAGGCTAAAATTCAATATATATCACAAGAAAATGATGATGAAATGTTACTTGTATTAGAAATAAACAAACAAATAGAGGAGTTAACAAATTATAGAAAAATATCTTTTAATTTAATTTGGTGGAGCTATTCAGGATTAAAAGTTCCAAATTCTGCAATAGTAGAACAGGATGGATTAAATTATGTTGTTAGAAATAGAGCTGGATATTTAACTAAAATATTAGTAAATGTAAAAAAACAAAATGATAAATATAGTATTATAAAAAATTATACAACAGATGAATTGAAAAATTTAGGATTTTCATCTACAGAAATAAATAAAATGAAAAAGATATCAATATATGATGAATTAATAGTAAATCCAGATTTAAGTAAAACACAATAATGTTACAAAAATATTACAATAATATTAAAAAAATATAACATTTGTAAAAACTATTGACAATATTGTAAAAAAAGTGGATACTATTAACAAATAATATGTGAAAGAGTTTTTAGGAGGTTTTTTTATGTCAGGAGCATTAATGAATAAGGTATGGGATTTATTTGGTATGGATTCAGCAGAACCAGAAGAATATGACGATGAAAATGTTTATGATTATGATAATAATGAAGAGGAAGAAGTAGAAGATAGAAAACTATTTGGAAGAAAGAACAATAATAATAAAGTTGTAAATATGCCACAAGCACAAGGACAAGCAATAAAAATGGTTATTTCACAACCAACATCATTTGAACAATCAGACGAAATTTGTAGCTTTTTAAAAGAAAAGAAATCTATTATAGTTAATCTTGAATATGTAAATAAAGATGTAGCTAGAAGAATAGTAGATTTTATTAGTGGTGGAGTTTATGCTTTAGACGGATATATACAAAAAGTATCAAATTCAATCTTTTTAGTGGCACCATCAAACTATGAAATAACAAATGAAATGGCAAGAGAAGAAATGAAAAATAAACTATCTGTTTCATGGTTAAAAAATAATAATTTAAACTAAAATTATGTAATAACTTAGGAGGAAAAAATGATAACACCATTAGATATAGAAAATAAAAGATTTTCAAAACAAATGATGAATGGCTATAATGTTGAAGAAGTTGATGATTTTTTAGATGAACTAACAGTTGAATATGGAAAAAACTATAAAGAAGCAAACGAATTAAGAGCAAAAGTAGAAGAATTAAATAAAAGTTTAGTACAATATAAAACAATAGAAACAACACTTCAAAATACTTTAGTTATGGCACAAACTACTGCAGAAGAAGTAAAAAATGTTGCAAAACAAAAAGCTGACCAAATAGTAGATGAAGCAAAAGCTAATGCTCAAAAAAAAGTAGATGAATTAAATAATGAAATATTATTAAAACAAAAAGAATTAGATGATGTAAAAAAACAATTTGATATATATAAAGCCAAAATGGAATCCCTATTAATATCACAATTAGAACTAATAAAAGAAATAAATAAAAATGAAGAATAGAAAACTAACAGAAAGCCATGCAATTTTAGATGATTGTATGGCTTTCTGTTAGTTTAAATTAAAAATGTAACAAATTTAGGTCAATATTACAGAAGTGTTAAATGTATATTACAATTATATTAATTCTATTGACATTAGAATAAAAAAGGATAAAATAGTAGCATAGGAGTAGAAGCATTATGAGAATTATTAGCGGAACTGCAAGAGGAACAAAGTTATATACACTAGAAGGATTAAATACAAGACCAACATTAGATAGAGTAAGAGAATCATTATTTAATATAATACAAAATGAAGTAAAAGAAAGCATATTTTTAGACTTATTTTCAGGTAGTGGAGCAGTGGGATTAGAAGCAGCAAGTCGAGGAGCAAAAGAAGTAATAATATGTGACAAGTCAAAAGAAGCAGTTCAAATTATAAATAAAAATATAGAAAAAACACATTTGAAAGATAAAATTAAGCTTTATAATACTGATTTTATTTCACTATTAAGAAATAAAATAACTGAAAAATTAGACATAATATATATCGATCCACCATATGATTCAGATTTTATTTTTTTATCACTCAAAGAAATCTTAGAAAGAAAATTAATTGATGAAAATTCACTTGTAATAGTTGAAACAGACCAAAAAGGTAGAATTTTAAAACAAATAGAAAATTTAAAAATAGAAATAACAGACGAAAGAAAATATGGAAGAGCAAACATTATTTTCTTAAAATTAAAGAACTAACCATTAGAAAGGGGTAAAACCATGGAAATATTTACATTATTAGAATCTTTAGAGGATATTATAGAAAAAAGTAGAAGTGTCCCATTTTCAGCAAAGGGAATTGTTGATAAAGAGGAAATATTAGATTTAATAAAGGAAATAAGACTAAAACTTCCAGATGAATTAAAACAAGCCAAATGGGTAAAAGAAGAAAGACAAAGAATACTTGTAGAAGCACAAAAAGAAGCAGATGGAATAGTAAAAGAAGCAGAAAATAGAATAATTTCAATGATAGACGAACATGAAATAACAAGAAAAGCATATGAACAAAAGAAAGAAATAATAGAAAACGCAAATGAAAGATCTAGAGAAATTTCAAGTGGAACAAAAGAATATGCAGATGGACTATTAGAACATACTGAAGAAGTATTAACAACAACATTAGGAAATTTAGAAAAAAATATTGCAGAAGCATTAAATTTAATGCAAATATCCTTAGAAGATACAATAAAAACAGTACAAAATAGTAGAAAAGAATTAAAATAATATATAGAGGGAAACGGTGGCCGGGTTTATTTTCCCTCTTTTTTTGTTAAATAAAGAGGAAAATAAATCAATATTATTTTTAGAGAATGGAGGAAAAAATGGCAAAAAGAAAAACAAATAAAAGAAAACATGCGAAAAAAACAGCATCAAAAATAGATTTAACAGTTGTAGCATTAATGATATTTAGTGTGTTACTAGGAGTATTGATATATGGGAAATCAGGAGTAATAGGAATAAAACTAAATGAAATATTAGGCGGAATGATGGGAATTATAAAATATGTATTACCAATAGGAATCTTTGCAATGGCAATAAAAATGGCTTGTGATGATAGTGATTATTTAAGTTCAAAAATAGCTCAATGTACAGTTTTATTATTAAGTTTTTCAGTATTGATGTGTGTATATCAAGTAAATATAGGAAATTTAACTATTGAAAAAACATTATCAGAAGTATTAAAAGATTCATATGCATTAGGAACAAAAGAAAGTGGAGGAGGAGCATTAGGTGCTTTATTAGCTGTTCCACTTGTTAAAATGTTAGGACCTGTAGGTGCTATTATTTTGTGTATAGGAATTGTTATTATGTTAGCAGTATTTACATTGGGAATAAATATGTCAGAAATTATAAATAATTTCGTTGAAAAAACGCAAGAAAACAGAGAAGAAAGATTAGAACAAAAATATAGAGATAGAGAAGAACAAGTAAAAACAAAACAAGAAATGCGTGAAGAAAAAAGAAAAGCAAGAGAAGAAAGAGAATTAATGAGACAACAAGCAAGACAAGAAGTTATGGCAGACAATAGTGTTGGAGAACAAATAAAAATAAACTTTGGCGGAAGATTACTAGATGAAGAGAGTATGGGGCGAAAAAAATATAATCATGATAATGATGATTTAACACCATTAACAAAAGAAACTAAAAGACAAAAAATGCAAGAAATAAAAGAAAATAATCAACCAGATGTAATAGAAAACAATTTATTTAAACAAGAAGAACAAAAGAAAGAGGATAAAACAAAAGAAGTATTACAACTAGAACATGCAATGGTAGTAGAAGATGAAAACTATGAATATCCTCCAATAGAACTATTAGGAAAACCAGCTAAAAAAGCATTAAAGGGTGGAGCAAAAGCATTAACAGATACAGCAACAAAATTACAAAAAACATTATATAGTTTTGGAGTATCAGCAAAAGTAGAAAATGTATCAGTAGGACCAGCAATTACACGTTATGAATTAAAACCAGCAGAAGGAGTTAGAGTAAGTAAAATAGCCAACCTAGCTGATGATATAGCTTTAAATTTAGCAGCAGAAACAATAAGAATAGAAGCACCAATTCCAGGAAAACAAGCAGTTGGAATTGAAGTACCAAACAAAGAAAAAGAAGCAGTTCACTTAAGAGAAGTATTAGAAAGTGAAGAATTCCAAAATAATAAATCAAAACTTACAGTAGCATTAGGAAAAGATGTTGCAGGAAATATACAATTAGCAGATATAGCAAAAATGCCACACGTTTTAATAGCTGGTTCAACAGGTTCAGGAAAGAGTGTGTGTATTAATACAATAATTTCAAGCATAATATATAATGCAAAACCAAGTGAAGTAAAATTAGTAATGGTAGACCCAAAAGTAGTTGAACTTTCAGTTTATAATGGAATACCACATTTATTAATCCCAGTTGTAACAGACCCTAAAAAAGCCGCAGGTGCACTTGCTTGGGCTGTACAAGAAATGGATGATAGATACAATAAATTTGCACAAAAAGGTGTAAGAGATTTAAAAGGTTATAATAAAGCAATAGAAAAAGAAGAAGGGGTAGGAAAATTACCACAAATAGTAATTATAGTAGATGAGCTTGCGGATTTAATGATGGTAGCTGCCAAAGATGTTGAAGAGGCAATATGTAGATTAGCTCAAAAAGCGAGAGCTGCAGGAATGCACTTAGTAATAGCAACACAAAGACCATCAGTAGATGTAATTACAGGTCTAATTAAAGCAAATATACCATCAAGAATAGCATTTGCAGTATCTTCACAAGTTGATTCAAGAACAATTTTAGACTCTGTTGGAGCAGAAAAACTACTAGGAAAAGGAGATATGTTATTCTTCCCATCTGGCGCACCAAAACCATTAAGGGTTCAAGGAGCATTTGTATCAGATGAAGAAGTTGAAAAAATAGTAGACTTTGTAAAACAAAATGGAACAGCAACATATAGTGAAGACATATTAGAAAGCATAGAAAAAAATAATAAAACAGATAAAGAAATTGCTCAAGAAGCAGATGAAGATGATGAAACAGACCCATTCTTAATGGATGCAATAGATATGGTAGTAGAAACAGGTCAAGCATCAACATCATTTATACAAAGAAGATTTAAAGTAGGTTATGCAAGAGCTGGAAGAATAATAGACCAAATGGAAGAAAGAGGAATAATATCAGGTTATCAAGGAAGCAAACCAAGAGAAGTATTAATGACAAAAGAAAGACTAGAAGAATTAAAAATGGGAACAAATACAACATTACCTGAAGATTCAGAATAAAAAGGAAGGAGAGAAAATGCAAGAAAAAAAACAAAACTTTTTAGAAAAAATAGTGAAGAAAAATTACAACAATGAATTAGAAAAACTATTAGAAGAAAAGCAATTTGAAGAATATGCCAAAAGTACTCTCCTAAATATTTTATACAAAATAGAAACAGGCTATAAAGATATAGAAACAGTAAAAAAAGATATAGAAACAAAAGAAGAGTATATTGAAAATTTAATGGGGATTATAAAAAATAATTGTAATTCAATAAAAATTCTAAAAATGTCAAAAAAAAATAATCAAATTCCGGAAAATAGAACATACATAATAGATAAAGAAAATAAAGAAATAATTGCATACCCAATAGAAAGAAAAGTTTTATACGCAATAGCCAAAATAGGAAAAAAAGAAAAGATTATAAAAGACAACTATTTTTTAATAGATAAAACAATATCAGATTTAATAAATACAGGAAACAATATACACATGGTCGAGCCATTACGTGATTTTAACGGTTATTCATGGACTACAATACCACAAGAAATTGAAAGTATAGACCATAATTTGATATATCAAAATTTAAGAATTTTGATAGGGCATAAATTTTTAAACAAGTGGATTAGAAGCAATGAATTTATGATAGACTATTTTGAAGAATTTAAAGAAGAATTAGAAAATAAATATGGGGTAGAAAATAGAAAAAAGATTATAGATTTACTAGCAGAAATTTCAGTATTACTAGAAGTAAAATATAATCCACAAAAAACAAAAGAATATACAGAGCAAAAAGAAAAATTGCAAAAAGAATTAGAAAAATTAGAAAATAAAGAGGAATATATAGAAAAAGTAACAAATCAAAAAATAGATATAACAGAAAAAATCAAAAGAATAGATACAATAATAAACAACAAAGAATTATTAGAAAAAGAATATAAAGAAAGAAATGAAAAATTACCACTAGAACAAAAAATATTTAGTATTAGAATTTTATCACAAAAAATGCAAAAAGAAAGAGATGAATATTTTAAAGAAATAGATAAATTAAATGAAATATTAAATCCACAAAATTTTGTAAAACACAAAAAAGAAATTGAAAACAAATATAAGTATTTAAAAGTTTTAGATGAAAAAGAAAAACTAGAAAAATTAAAATTGAATTTCCAAAAGATATTCTTAAAAATAATGAAAAAGGAAATATCAAAAGCAGAAACAAAACAAGACATAGAAAAAATAATATATGACTTTAGATATTATATGATGATACCATATGATAACAATATATTAGTTCAAAAAAAAGAAGAATTACAAAAAGACATAAATGAAACATCTGAACTAATAATAGCAAAGGCAAATGAACTAAAAACAATAGAAAAAATTTCAAATGATAAAGCTACAAATGATGAAATATTAAAAAATATATTCAAAGTAAGAATTATAAAATTGGAAGATGCATACTTAAAAATAACTAAAGAAAAAGAAAAATATTTTGTACAAATATTTGATGAAAATATTTTTGAAGAAAAAATAGAAATAAGTAAACCAAAAGGTTTAGAAATAAATCTAAACAAAAAAAGACCAATATGGGGACGTTCTTAAATTGGTTGAAAAGGAGGAAAATTATGAAAATTACGTTTTTAGGAGCGACAAAAACAGTAACAGGTTCAAACTATTTAGTAGAAGCAGCAGGTAAAAAATTTTTAGTAGATTGTGGTATGTGGCAAGGAAAAGCAGAATTAGAAGAAGAAAACTTCCAAGAATTTGACTTTAATCCAGCAGAAATAGATTTTATGCTATTAACACATGCACATATAGACCATTCAGGAAGGATTCCAAAATTATATAATGAAGGATTTAAAAATAAAATATATGCACATAAAGCTACTTGTGATTTATGTACATTAATGTTACCAGACAGCGGACATATACAAGAAATGGAAGTTGAATGGAAAAATAGAAAAAGAATAAGAAAAGGTGAAAAACCAAGAGACCCATTATATACAGCAGAAGATGCGGTAAGATGTTTAGAACTATTTGAACCAGTAAAATATGATGAAATAATAGAAATAACACCAGAAATTCATGTAAGATTTAATGATGCAGGACATATGTTAGGATCAAGTATAATTGAATTATGGGTTGATGAAGATGGAAAAAGAACAAAAACAGTATTTTCAGGTGACCTTGGAAATAATGATAATCCAATCCTTTCAGAACCAACAATGATAGAAGATGCAGACTATTTAGTAATGGAATCTACATATGGAAGCAGATTACATGTAAGAAATGATGAAAAAGCAGAATTGTTCTTAGATATAGTATCAGAAACAATGGACAATGGAGGAACAGTAGTAATACCATCATTTGCAGTTGGTAGAACACAAGAAATTTTATATGAGCTAAATAAAATTAAAGAAACAAAAAATGACCCAGAATTCATTAAAAAATATGAAAAATTAATGAAAGCACCAGTATATGTTGATAGTCCACTTGCAATTTCAGCAACAGAGGTATTTAAAGAAAACACAGATTTATTTGA
Organism: uncultured Clostridia bacterium; assembly: GCA_934130705.1. The sequence goes on along the minus strand of CAKOYL010000008.1, from coordinate 3,346 downwards.
TGATGATATAAAACAAGAAATCTTAAGAGGAGATAATCCGCTAGAATTTCCGAACTTAAAATTCACAAGAACAGCAGATGAATCAAAAGCATTAAATGAAGATCCAACACCAAGTATAATAATATCAGCAAGTGGAATGTGTGAAGTGGGAAGAATAAAACATCATTTAAAACATAATTTATGGAATCCAAAATCAACAATATTATTTGTTGGTTATCAAGCACCAGGAACACTAGGGTATAGCATAGTAAATGGAGCTAAAAAAGTAAAAATATTTGGAGAAGAAATCGCAGTAAATGCAAGAATTGAATATATTGAAGGTTACTCAGGTCATGCAGACCAAGAAGGACTAATGGATTTTGTATATTCATTTATAAAGAAACCAAAGAAAATATTCTTAGTACATGGAGAAGAAGAATCACAAGAAGTTCTAGAACAAAAAATAGAAACAGAAGCAAAATTACCAGTTATAATACCAAATTATGGTGAAACATATGAGTTAGAACAAGAAAATGTACAATTAACACATAAACTAACAAGACAATTACCAGTTGATATGAAATCAGAAGTATTAAAGAGACTAGAAAAATTAAAAGCAGAAATACAAGATATGGATACATCTGTAAAAGAAGATATGAACAATAAAGAATTAAGAGATGAAGATATATACAGAATAAATGAAAAAATCAAAGATTTAGAAAAACAAATCTTGAATGTAATAGAAGGGTAAAAAGATGGAAAACAAATATTTAAATGAAGCAATAATAGGAAACAAAAAAATGTTAGCAACATTTACACAAAAAGGGGAAATGCAAAGAATGTATTTCCCTAGTAAAGATAACAAACAATATATCAACTTTTTTCATACTGGAGTAAAAGTAAATGAATCTGATTTAATTTATTTACATGATGACATAAATAATATTTATAAACAATATTATGATACAGACACAAACATCCTAAATACAGAAATTACCAATACATATTTTAATCTAAAAATCTTACAAACAGATTACTGCTTAATAAAAGAAAATGTATTAGCAAAAAAGTATATTTTTATAAATGAAGGAAAAATTGATTTAAATACTCAATTTTATATTCATTCAGAATTATTATCTGACTCAAACAATTTTGTAGCAACAAAAATGGTTGATGGTGGAATGTTACAATATGCTCATGATTTTGCAGTATCAATATTTGCTAAAAATAAAGATATTATAAAACATCAAATAAATGGAAGCAAAGAAACAATAAAAAGAGCAGAAATCTATGATAAAGATTATATTGGAATGTCTAAAGATGCATCAATGGCATATGAAATCGGAATGATAAAACCAGGAGAAAAGAAAGAATTACAAATATGCATAACAATTGATGAAAACAAAAATATATCAGACATAGAAGATGAAATAGAAAGAATAAAAAGAATAGATTTTGAAAAAGAATATCTAGATACCAAAACTTATTGGAGAAAATATGTAAAAAAACATAATGGTTTAAAAATAAAAGAACCACAAAATAGTTATGATGAAAGAATATATGAAATATATAAAAGAAGTATTTTATTATTTCCATTACTTACAAATCCAGAAACTGGAGGAATTATAGCTTCACCAGAAATTGATGAAAACTTTACAAAATGTGGAAGATATGCATATTGCTGGCCTAGAGATGCAGTATTTATAACAAAAGCAATGGACATTTTAAAAATGGGAAAAGAAACAGAAAAATTCTATAAAGTATTTTGTAGAAAAACACAAAGCAAAAATGGTATGTGGGAACAACGCTTTTACACAGATTGTAAATTAGCACCATGCTGGGGTTATCAAATTGATGAAACAGCAAGCGTTATATTTGGAGTTTATGAACATTATAAATATTCAAAATCAGAACAATTCCTAAAAGATAATTTACAAATGTGTGAAAAAGCAGTAGACTTCCTAAAAAGATATTTCACAGATATTTTGGAAGAAACAAACAAAAATCATGTAAGTTATGATTTATGGGAAATGTGTGAAGGTATACATTTATATTCATTAGCAAGTATTTATTCTGCTTTTGACTGTATGCTTAAAATATATGATAATCTTGGAAAAAATGTCTCAGAATTTGAAAATAATAGATTAAAAGAAGAAAAAATTAACAAATCTAAAAAAGCAATAGAAAAAATGCTAGTAGAAGTAAAAAAATACATAAATCAAAATATGTATGATGAAGATAAAAAAGCATATGTTAGAAATGCGCAAGATAAAAAAATGGACATAAGTATTTTAGGGACAGTAACACCATTTAATGTATTTAAAGCAAAAGAAAAGAAAGTTCAAAATACTGTAGAAAGAATAAATATGAGTCTAAGAACATATACAGGTGGTTACCAAAGATTTGAAAACGATAATTATATGAATGGAAACCCATGGCCAATAGCTAACCTTTGGATGACATTATATTATTTAGAAACTGGAGAAAAGAAAAAAGCAAAAGAATGCTTTGATTTCGTTGTAAAAACTGCAGGTAAACATTATTTTCTAGGAGAACAAGTTAATAATGAAACATTAAAGCCAAACTGGGTTATTGGACTTGGATGGTCACATGCAATGTTTGTTATTGTTCTAGAAAAATTATATGGAAAAGAAAATTAAAAAAGTACTTGAAAATAAAACAAAATTGATATAGAATTGAATTGCCAAAAATAAATATGGTAATACTAACAAAAAAAGCTAAGGAAGACCTAAGCTAAATTAAAGGAGGAATTTATTATGTCAGTAAAAGTAGCCATTAATGGTTTTGGACGTATAGGACGTCTAGCATTTAGACAAATGTTTGGAGCAGAAGGGTATGAAATCGTTGCTATAAACGACTTAACAAGCCCAAAAATGTTAGCTCATTTATTAAAATATGATTCAGCACAAGGAAGATATGCAAAAGCAGAATCAGTAGAAGCTGGAGAAGATTCAATAACAGTAGATGGAAAAACAATAAAAATATATTCAGAAAAAGATGCAGCAAACCTACCATGGGGAGAAATTGGAGTAGATGTAGTTCTAGAATGTACAGGATTCTATACATCTAAAGACAAAGCACAAGCACATATTGATGCAGGAGCTAAAAAAGTTGTAATTTCAGCACCAGCTGGAAAAGATTTACCAACAATAGTTTATGGTGTAAATGAAAAAATATTAACACCAGATGATAAAATAATATCAGCAGCATCATGTACAACAAACTGTTTAGCACCAATGGCAAAAGCATTAAATGACTATGCACCAATCCAATCAGGAATAATGACAACAGTTCATGCTTACACAGGTGACCAAATGGTATTAGATGGACCACACAGAAAAGGTGA
>CAKOYL010000007.1 GCA_934130705.1 uncultured Clostridia bacterium | reverse complement strand
TTTGAAACAATTTTTAACAGCGAAACAGAATTAGAAGAATTTTTAAAGAAATATTCAGAAAGATAAATTACAATTTATAGATTAGTTTGAAATATAACTAATCTTTTTTTTAATGTGATAATCGGTAGATATTATCTGTAAGAATTGAAATATAAATAAAAAATACATACCGAAAATATAAAGACCACCCCCCGCCTCTAATCTCTACAAAGTAAAAAGGGGGAACGGCGAGGGGAGTGCTTTAAAAACTTTCGGGAAATAGGAGGGGGATGGGGTACATTATTCCTTTGAAATCGCTTCCAGCAGTAAAGATACAGCTAAAGAAAAGCCTTCTGAAAATACTTCTTCCATTTCAATAGCAGATAATTCACTTTGATATTCTAAAACTTTCTCTATTAATGAAAAAGTTTCTTTATCTACTAATTGAGCTAATTTCTCTTGAAGATTAGTGCATTTGGACAATGCTTTAGCATATTTGGAATCTTTAGGTATAGGTCTTTCAATACAAGAATAATCTCCATTATATAGAGACAGTATAGTCTTTGAACTCATATTATCACCTCCAGTTGGTTGTGTATTTAAGCTTAAATATAATGAAATATCAAGTAAAAAATAAAATTATTTAATATTTCTAAAAATGTAGATAAATTATAACAAATGTGATAAAATTACAAAAAATACAATAAAGAGGTACGAAAATGTCAGAAAAAATAAGACCATTTGTAAAGTGGGCTGGAGGGAAAGGAAGTTTAATACCACAGCTAAACAATTTCTACCCATATGAACTAAAAAATGGAATAATAGAAAGATATATAGAACCATTTGTAGGTGGAGGAGCGGTATTAATAGATATATTGCAAAAATATGATGTACAAGAAGCATATGCATTTGATATAAATATAGATTTAATAAATTCATATAATGTTATAAAAAACGATGTAGAAGATTTAATAACAAATCTAAAACAAATGGAAACAGAATATTTACAATTAGAACAAGAAGGAAGAAAAAATTACTTTTATAATAAAAGAGATGAATATAATAATTACACATTAGAAGAAAATGAACACAGTATTCAAAGAGCAGCACAATTTATATATTTAAATAGGACATGCTTTAATGGGTTATATAGAGTTAATAAAGCAGGAAAATTCAATGTTCCTATGGGAAGTCATAAAAATCCTACAATATGTGATGAAGAAAACTTAAGAAATTTATCAAAATTAATACAAAATGTACAATTTCAATATGGTGATTATAGAAGAAGTATGGAATATGTAACAGAAAATACATTTGTGTATTTCGACCCACCATACAGACCTTTAAATGTAACATCAGGATTTACATCATACACAAAAGAAGATTTTAATGACGAAAATCAAAAAGAATTAGCAGAATTTTATAGAGAATTAAATGAACAAAATGCAAAACTAATGCTAAGCAATTCAAATCCGAAAAACACAAATAAAGAAGATACTTTCTTTGACAATATATATCAAGGATTTAACATAGATGAAATATATGCAAGTAGAATGATAAATGCAAATTCAAAAGGAAGAGGAAAAATATCAGAGATATTAGTAACAAACTATGATGCATAATGGAGTGTAATAATGTATACAGGAAAATATTATTATGATGATGAACATTTTAAATTAATAAAAGGTGACACATTTAAGGTATTGAAAAAGTTTGAAGATAAAACAATAGATACGATATTTGCAGATCCACCATATTTCCTATCAAATGATGGGATAACATGTAGTCGGTGGAAAAATGGTAACAGTAAATAAAGGAGAATGGGATTCATCGGATTCATTAAAATATAAACATAGATTTAATAAAAAGTGGATAAAGGAATGTTATAGAATACTAAAAGACAATGGAACTATATGGATAAGTGGAACACTACACAATATCTATTCCATAGGTATGGCACTTGAAGAAGAAGGATTTAAAATAATTAATAATATAATATGGCAGAAAACAAATCCACCACCCAATTTAGCTTGTAAAACATTTACACATTCAACAGAAACCATTTTATGGGCAAGAAAAGATATTAAGAAATGTAAATATAATTTTAATTATGAATTAATGAAAGAAATGAATAATGGAAAGCAAATGAAAGATGTTTGGATAACAAGTTTAACTAAACCATCAGAAAAGAAATGTGGTAAACATCCTACACAAAAACCATTAGAAATATTAGAAAGAATAATATTAGCATCTACAGAAGAAAATGATATAATTTTATATCCATTTAGTGGGAGCGGAACAAGTGGGATTGCAGCATATAAGTTGGGAAGAAATTATATTGGAATTGAAAGAGAAAAACAATATATAGATTTATCGATAAAAAGATATGAAGAAATGAAGGAGGCAAGAAAATGATAAAAGATGGAGTTGGAGGAGCAAATACTTTAACAGGTCTAGCATTTGAGGGTAAAACAGATTTATCAACTTTTTTAGGCAAACAAAAAGGTTATAAAGTTGAAAAAGATAAGGTATATTACAAAGATGAATTAGTAGCTAGAGTATTTAAAAAACATCAATTTTACAGTTTTTTGGAAGAATATAATATAAATTGGAAAGAAATAATATCAAAGCAATTGTTACCAGATGATTGTATATATGTTATAGTTGATAATACACTATTTATTATAGAATGCAAATTTCAACAAGTCGCAGGTTCGGTAGATGAAAAATTACAAACATGTGACTTTAAGAAGAAACAATATCAAAAGCTATTATCAAGAGCTAATATAGAAGTAGAATATGTATATCTATTAAGTGATTGGTTTAAAAAACCACAGTATAAAGATGTATTAGATTATATAATAAGTGTAAGATGTCAATATTATTTTGAATATATACCATTAAAAAAATTAGGATTACCAGTACCAGAAGAAGATTAATAAATAGAAAAAGATTTTGGGGGCAACTTTTATTAGTTGTCCCTTTATGCATTTTAGAAGGAGGAATGAATTTGAAATATAAACCAGAACAATTTGAATTAGAAGAGACAACTATATGGTCTTTTAAGGAAAGAGGAAATTGGGCAACACATAGAGGAGACTACAGGGGGAATTGTCCACCACAAGTTCCTAGAAATTTGATTTTGAAATATACAAATGAAGGAGATATAGTATTAGATACATTTTGTGGAAGCGGTACTACAATGATAGAAACAAAGTTACTTAATAGAAAAGGAGTACGGAATAGATGTGAATGTAGAAGCTCTTAAAATGGCAAAAGAAAGAATTAGTTTTAAAAGCAACAACTTATATGAACCAAAATTAATAAGAGCAGATTCGACCAATTTGAAAGGAATAGTGCCGGACAATTGTATAGATTTCATATTTGCACATCCACCGTATGCTAATATTATTAAATATAGTAAAGATATTAAAGAAGATTTATCAAGATTAGAACTAAATGAATTTTTAGATCAAATGAAACTATTTTCAAAAGAATGTTTTAGAATCTTAAAGAAAAATAAATTCTGTGCAATTTTAATTGGAGACATTAGGAAAAATAAAAATGTTATTCCATTAGGTTTTTATATCATGAATATTTTTATTCAAGCAGGTTTCACATTAAAAGAAATAATTATTAAGGAGCAACATAATTGTAAAAGGACTAATTATTGGAGTCAGAATGTAAAAAGGGATTTTTATTTGTTGGCTCATGAATATATATTTATATTTGAGTTATAATATTCGACATTAAACGACAAAATACACCCGTAGACAGAGTTTGACAAAATATGGTATAATATTACAAGAAAATACAAAAGAAAAATGGCCTATACTCAAATAGGACATTTTTCTGTATATGGGGGAAATATGTTAAATAAAAGTAGCAATGAAACGGGATTTAAAGAAACTTTTGAAATGAAGCATTTGAAGGATTTAGAATTACCAAATGAGAACTATTTGAAGATATATGCATTACCAATATCAAATAGTAAATTTGATTATAAAAACCTTAAAGAAATAGTGGCTAATAATATAAAAAACTATGTGTATTCTAGAAGAGAAATTAAAGAAGCTATTGAAAAAAATGTAGCAGATGGACTATATGCAAAGGCATTAAATAAATTTAGAAATATAAAAAATGAAAAAGATAATGGTAGTGGATCTGAGTTGGGAGAAATTTTATTGTATTTATTTATGGAATGCGATTTAAAAGCTCCTAAAATATTAAGCAAAATGGAATTGAAAACTAATAAAAATGATTATGTTAAAGGTGCAGATGGAGTGTTTTTACATTCGTATAATAAAGATGAATACAAAGTCTTTGATTTAGTAATCGGAGAAGCAAAAATTGAGAATCAAATATCTAAAGCAATATCTGATGCAATAGATTCTATAAAAGATCATTTAGAACAAGAAGATTTTGAAGTGGATTTGGTTAATGAAAATATATTTAAAGAAAAATTTGATATAGAAGAGGCTGAAGAGTTGAAAAAGATTATTGTCCCTTCAAATACAAAGCCTAAAGATATAGTTACTAATAAAGCGTTTGGTATTTTTATTGGTTATAGTTTAAATGTAGATTTAAATGGCATTTCGAACATTGATGCAATAGAATTAATAGAAAAAGAAATAGAAAAAAATAGCGAAAGTATAGTAAAAAATTTAAAGAAAAAAATTAAGCAAAATAAATGGGAAAAATATTCTTTTTATGTGTATATATTGCCATTTAATAATGCAAAAGATGATAGAAAAGATATTATGAAGTATATATTAGGATAGGAGAAAACATGGAATTAGGTGAATACATATATAGTGATATAGAAAAAAATACATATTTAATATCATTATACACAAATCTAATAAAAAAATATGCTATAAATATTTTTAAAATTACAGACATAGAAGGTGAAGTTTATATAAATATAAGTGATTTATTAAGATTTGCTGATATATTATCGAAATCAACAAATGACTTAAAAAAACAAAAACATAATAATATAGCACAAAACATTGTGGTATTATTAAAAGAATTATATCCTGAAAATGAAGAAGTCAAAAAAATATATGTATCTGTTTTAAATAATATAAGAAATTATAGAGGGATAAAAGAAAATAACTATTATAGTACAGATATTAGAGAATTCATAAGTCAATATATAGAAAAAGAACTATATAAAATAGAACCAAATGATGATGAAAATTATTTTGTGAGGGATCAAAAGAATATATATGATACTCTTCAAAAAGAAAAATTTTATAGTTATTCTGGGCCAACATCAATGGGAAAAACTTTTGTAATAAGGAAGTTTATTATAAATCAAATAAAAAATAATTATAAAAAAAATTATGTTGTTGTGGTACCAACTAAAGCACTAATATCTGAAATTACAAGTGATTTTATTACAGAACTAAATAGTTTATTAAAAGAAAAGAATTACAAGGTTATAAATACATATAATGAGACTAATGAAAATGATAAATATAATTATGTAATGGTTTATACGCAGGAAAGATTGTTAAGCCATTTAATTAACAGCAGCATAAAAGTTAATTATGTTTTTATAGATGAAGCACACAAATTATTTTATAAAGATACTAGGACAATGTACTTTTATAAAATACTAGATATTTTAAGAAATCAGGATAATGTACCTAATATTTATTTTTCTGCTCCATTAATAAAAAATCCGAATGAATTTCTAGATTTATTACCCGAGATAGGGACTAAAAGTTCAAGTGTATTTGAATTTACACCAGTTAATCAGCAAAAGTTTATGATTGACTATAATAGTAAAAATATAAGAATTTATAATGATTTAAGTTCAAATTTTATTGAACTAGAATATGATAAAATAGAAAAATTTGATATTAATTATATACTAAATCAATTAGGAGAAAATAGAAAAAACTTGGTATATTGTGAAAGTAAGAAAGAAGCGATAAATTATGCTTTAGAATATTCTAAAAATAGAAAGCCTATAGAAGAAAATGAATATTTAAATAAAGTAAAAAAATATATAAAAGATGAGATACATGAGGATTATTGGTTAATTGATATGTTATCTAAAGGAGTTGCTTATCACATTGGATATATTCCAAATTCTATTAGGAAACATATTGAAAATTTATATAAAGAAAAAACAATAAACACGATATTTTGCACTAGTACATTGCTAGAAGGGGTAAACTTACCTGCTGATAATTTATTTATAAATGTGAAAGATAAGGCTAAAATAATATCAAATGAAATAGATTTTAAGAACTTAATAGGAAGAGTGGGAAGAATAAAGTATAATTTAATAGGAAATGTGTTTATTATACCAAATGGTTCTCCAAAATTAATGAATACTTGTACAGAATTGATAGAAAATGACGTTTCAGATAAAGAGCTGAGCATAAAAAAAGTGTTATCAACTATAGCTAAAAAAGAGATTATTAATAAATTAAAAAATGGAGATACATTAATAGAAAAAAGAAGTAAAACATATGATGAATATGAATCAACAAGATACATTATGAATAATTTAATAGATGATATAATAAATGATAGGAAAGGAATCATATATAAACAATTTGAAAAATTTATAACTAAGCAAGATATAAAAGAAATAAAGGAACAATTTAGAGAAAAAACTGTACCACAAGATTTACCAATAACAACAGATCAAATTGATACAGTTGATAAATATATTAAAGAAGATAAATTAGAATATCCAGAGAAAATAACATATAATAATGTATTAACATTTTTAAAAGAATTACATGAGTATTATAGTTGGAATATATATGAAGACAAAACAACAATTGGACATAAAAATAATTTGGCATATTATGCAGTAATATTACAACAATGGATGCTAGGATTTGGAATCAAACAGATTATACAACAAGCAATTAAATATCATGAGGATAATAATACTTTTTATGATATAAATTCTGGAATGAAAGTGGAATATACAGGTAGCTTAGAACAGAAAAATTCAATTATTAATGAAACTTTAAATGCAATAGAAAATATAATCTTATTTAAAATATCAAATTATTTTTCGAAATTCTCGTCTAGATATAAAGAAGTAAACAAAATTGATGAAATAGCTAATGATTGGTATGAATATATTCAATATGGAACGAATGATAAAATAGTAATAATGATACAAAAAATAGGTTTTAGTAGAGAAGCAGCATTAAAAATAAATAAAAAGGGATATTGGATTTTAGAAGAAGATAAATTATATATAAAATCAGATATATTTTTAGATAGTGACGAGTTATTAAGAGAAGAAGCTACAGCAGTTCAATTAAATAATTATTATAAATTTAAATAGATGCTACTTTTAGCATCTATTTAAATTTGCTTAATCAACAAATTCTCCAGCAACTCCGCACTAGCTCTATCAGTAGATTCTAAGTTATGAACATAGAACTGCAAAGTTGTAGTAGTACTAGCATGTCCCAGTTTATGAGAAACAGTATTAACATCAACATTATTATTAACAAGTAATGTAGCAAAAGTATGCCTTAAATCATGGAATCTAACATGGGGAAAATTATTTTTGGTTATAAATTTAGAAAACCATTTAGGACCAGTTGCAGGATTAATAATTCTACCATCATCAGTAGCAAAAATATTTTCAGCACCTTTCCAATTTGCACCTTGAGCAAGTCTTATTTTGCTTTGTTCAGCTCTCCATTGTTTTAGTAATTCAAAGCATATATTAGATACAGCGATTGTTCTATTACTAGCATCAGTTTTTGTATCTTTTTCAAAAGTACATTGTTTACCTAAGTAGCAGGCACTTCTATTTACAGTAATAGTTGACTTTTTAAAGTCAATATCATCCCAATGAAGTCCAACTAATTCACCACGTCTTAAACCGGTTAACATTGCAAGAATAACAAAACATTTATATTTAGTAGGTGCTTTTTGTAGCAGTGTTGTTATCAATTTTTTAGAAGTTTCTTCATCATAACATGACATTTTTGTTCTTTTATATTTTGGTTTGATAACTTTTGTACATGGATTATATGGAACTAAATTCCATCGTAAAGCACAACTAAACATACTAGATAAAACTTCATGAACTCTATGAACAGTGGTAGGGGATAAAGTTGTAGTATCACCATTTTTATTCTTTCTACTACTAGGTTTTTCTAATAACTTATTATAAAGGTTATCAATATCATAAGGAGTTATTTTATCAGCTCGTTTGTTGCCTAAATAAGGAAGAATATGCATTTTTAATTTTTCTTTATAACTTTGTTGTGTTGCTGGTGCTAAATTTTTCTCTACATATGTTTCTATCCATCTTTTACTTAACTCATTTAATGTCATTTTTGAAGGAGAATATGTTGAGCCGCTTTGAAGCTGAGCGGATATTTTATCTCGCTCAAGTTCTGCTTGGCGTCTTGAAGAACATTTAACAGTAAAACTTTTTGAGTTTCTCCTTCCATCTTCATAAAACCCTTCACTAAATCTTATTCTAAATGTGTTTTCGTTAATTTGTGTAATACAAGCCATTTAAACCTCCTACTTATTAATCCAATCTTGATTGTCTTTTAACCATTTTGAAAGTTCATCAAATTTAATTTTATTATCTTTACAAAGTTTATACATTTCTTTAGCTTGAGAAGCCCAATTAGAAAATAATTTATCTATATTAACAATATTTTTATTTCTTTGTTTCTTAGCATTTTGAGTTTTATATGCATTTCTATATAGCTTTGTTATTTCATCAGATTGTACAGAAATCTCATATCCAATATCTCTACAAGTCTTACCATTTCTAAAAACACGAGTACAGTATATTTCATTACTCTTGGTTGTGGGAACAAAATATTTACCACAATTTTTACATTTATTAAATTGAATATTTGAAGCCGCAGCTTTATATATAATGAATAATACAAAATCGTGATAAGATTCAAAAGTATAAACTTCTAATGGCATTAGTAAATAATTTTCTAATTTGATTCCACTAAAAATGCTACATTCAAATGGTCCTATTTTTGATAGTTCATCACCTAAAGCTTGATACAATGATTTTGCATGATTATTTAATAAAAATTCAATTAGATATTTTTCAGAAGTATTAGCTTCTTCAAACAGTTCAATTATAAAATTACCTAAATTAAATTCTTTGGTAACAGTATTTTTCTCAATATCAATAAGATAGCATTTGTTATCATTTATAAATACATGAATTGGTTTTGATTCTTCTTTCATAACTTTCTCCTTTTAGACATTTTAAAATAAATTTCAAAAATGTCTTGACTTAAATTTGAATCTATTGTAACATATAGACATATTAAAAGTCAAGAATAATCTGTCAATTGTTTGAAATAATTCCAAGGAGGTGAGTTTATGCAAGAAAAAACAGATATTCCAGAGTTATTAACTGTCAAAGAAATTCAAGCCAAAATGAGAATTTCAAAAGCAGGAGTATACAATTTAATAAATTCTGGACAAATTCCATTAATAAAAATAGGTAATAGAAAATTAATACCTAAAAAAGAATTTTTAATTTGGTTAAAAGAACAGGAGGTGAACACTAAATAAAATGGAGAATGATGAATTCTTAACAAAACAACAAGTAATAGAAAAATATAAGCCAATGTTTACTGAGTGGTCTCTTTCAAAATTAATTAGAGAAAGAAAAATAAAATTTGTAAGGATTGGTAGGAGAATATTTTTTACTAAAAAAGCAGTAGATGATTTTATAAAATCTCAAGAAGAAAGTAGTATCTTAAATGAAAGAAGGGATTTTCACATTGTATAAAATAAAAAATTGTCCTTTCAATTGGTACTTGAAAGAACAATATAATTGAATATAAGGCTAACCTATATAAACAATCTCTAAACATATTATATACGATTAGCCTAAAATATTCAATATTTTAACGAAAAGAGGTAATAAAATTGAATATTTATGAGCAAATAAAAAATAATGTAACAAATAAAGAGGTAGCAATTCATTACTTAGGACAGCCAGTTAAACCCCCTACAAACTATTTATTATATTCCTCACCATTTAGAAAAGATAAAAATCCATCTTTTGCTGTTAATGATAAAGGTTTTATAGACTTTGGAGATAAAGAATATTGTGGAGATATGATTCAATTTGTAAAACAATTAAAAGGATGTCAATATCCACATGAAGCAGCAAAAATAATAATAAAAGATATGGGGCTAAATATAGAAATTCCAGAGAATATAAAAAATGTAAAAGAGAAGAAAAGCAAGAAGAAAATTAGTGAATTATGTTTTGAAAAAGGAAATAAGACAAACAATATAATATGTATGTTTGATTCACAAAAATATAGTTCAAAACCAGCAAAAGAACAAATCGGATATATTAAAAATAGAATTTCAAAACTAAGAATGCAGGAATATAGATTAGAAGAAATACAAGACAATATAATAAGTGGTATGACAATAATACCAAGTGGAATAAAGGGAAATGCACAAGAAAATTGGAAAAAGCAGCAAATATTCCTAGTAGACTTTGATAACACATATAAAGGAGAAAAATTATATAAGGAAAACCCAAGACATGTAACAGTAGAGAAAATTCTAAATTATTGTAGAAAAATAAATTTTGAACCAACATTTATATATACAACTTTTAGCAATTCAGAAAAACAAAATAAATTTAGATTAGCATATGTGTTTGAAGAACCAATTACTGAATATTTATTAGCTTCTCAAATACCACAAAAACTATTAGAGATTTTTAAAGACTTTTATCCAGATACATCAAAACAAAATTTATCAGATATGTTTTTTGGAGGGAAAGAAATTGTATATACTTCTGGTAATTACTATAAAGTTTCTATAAATGAATTAGAAATTGAACAAATAGAATATCAGGAAATAAAAGAATCAGATAAGCCATCTCATGATATTATTGCAAGAAGACTATTACAAGAGAATGAAATTCGAGTATTTGAAGATACATTATATATTTATGAAAATGGAGTTTATAGAAGAAATGAAAAGTCTATAAATAGAAAAATAATTGAAATCTATCCCAAAGCAACGACAAGGATGCAAAAGGAAGTTAAGTCATATTTAATAACCATGGCCCCAGAAGTACAATTAAAATATGAAAATTTAATAAATTTTAAGAATGGACTATATGATTTAAATAATAATGCATTAATGCCACATTCACCATATTATTTTACAATAAATCAAATAAATGCAAATATAAATTGGAATCCCGTAAGAATAGGTGCTGTAGACAGGTTTTTGGATAAGATATCTTGTGGAAATATAGGTAGGAAAAAAGCAATATTACAGATGATTGGATATTCTATGACAAGTAGTGTAGAAATGCAAAAAGCATTTGTATTATATGGTAAGACTGCTGGAAATGGTAAATCTACTTTATTAGAAATTATTGAAAGGCTGATTGGAAGTGAAAATGTAAGTCATGTAACATTACAAGATTTTGTAAGTAATAGATTTAGTGTTTCAGAAATAAAAGGGAAATTGGTTAATATGGTATCAGAAATGACAAAAGAATTTTTAAAAGACAGTAGTGTATTTAAACAAATTGTTACTGGAGATACAACTACTGTTGAAGAAAAGTTTAAAGATAGACATACCATAAAGCCATATGCAAAGCACATATTTACAGCAAATGAATTACCAAAAGTTGCAGATACTAGTAATGGATATTTTAGAAGACTTTTTATAATTCCATTTGAAGCTGTGTTCACAGATTTAGAAAAGATTAATTTTAATTTTAAAGAATTAATAACAGAACAGGCGTTAGATTATTTAGCGGCAATAGCATTACAAGAATATATAATAGCTAGAAGGGAACATGCATTTATAAATGAAGAAGAAAGTAAAAATATTATAGAAACATATAAAATGGACAGCAATACAGTAATAGCATATTTATATGATAAAGATAGAATGAGATGTTTATTAAGAAGCGGAAGAGTCAGAAAAAGAAATGAAGTATTTGCAGACTATATTAATTATTGCAAAGATTCAGGATATATTCATAAAGGTAGAAATAAATTTTACGAAGAAGTTGAAGCAACAGGATTAGTACAAAAAGGTGTATATAATGGATATGATACATATATTTTCGATAAGACACTAATAAAATAGAAAAATCACTAAGGCAGAATATAAATATATAGACGGTTTCAGGAAATTCTAGTGGACTTTTTAAAATAAAAAATATATAACTATATAAATTTTTTTATATTTTTATTATTTAGATTTATGAAAAATGAAAAGAAATTGTAAAAAAATAAAAAGTACCACTAAATAAATGATATCGGACATAAATGCAAAAAAATTCCGGTATATTTCAAATACCAGAAAAGTTTTCCGGCGTTTTCATGATACCGGAAAAAAAATCAAAAATCTTCCGGTATTATATTGACACCGGAAAAGAATTCTGGTATTATATAAATACAGGAAGAAAATCCAAAAATCTTCCGGTATTTATATAAGAAGGTGAAAAGTATGGAGAATAAAATAGATATGTTACCCTTAAATAAGGATATTGAAACCAAAAGGGTATTAAAACAATTGTCTAGAACGAGTAGAGCATTAGCCGAATTGAAAGGAATAGCGCAAACAATGCCAAATCAAAATATTTTAATTAATGCTATAATGATAAATGAGGCAAAGACGAGTTCAAGCATAGAGAATATTGTAACAACTCATGATGAGATATATAAAGCAATGGTAAAAACAAATGATGCAAGTCCTGCTGCTAAAGAAGTTGCAGATTATCGTGCAGCAATATGGGAAGGATATAATCTTGTTAAAGAAAGGCAAATTATTAATACCAACATAATTGCTAAAATTCAAGAAAAATTAGAACATAATCAAGCTGGTATAAGAAGCACTCCTGGAACCGTAATAAAGAATGATGTCACTGGAGAAATAGTTCATGTACCACCACAAGAAAAAGAAAAAATATTAGAATACATGAAAAATCTTGAAGAATATATTAATAATGATGATGATATGGTTGATCCTTTAATAAAATTGGCAATTATTCATTATCAATTTGAATCAATACACCCATTTTATGATGGAAATGGAAGAACGGGAAGAATATTAAATATTTTATATTTAGTACTAAAAGATTTAATAGATACTCCAATATTATATTTAAGTAAATATATAATAAGAAATAAAATGGAATATTATAAATTATTTCAAGAGACAAGAAAAACAGGGGATTTTGAAGATTGGATAATATATATTTTAACTGGAATTGAAGAAATGGCTGAAGAAACAATAGGTATTATTAATAAAATTAGAGATGAAATTGTAAACATGAAACATGAGTTAAGAGATAAAACAAAAATATATTCAAAAGAATTATTAGAAGCTTTGTTCTTTGAATTTTATACAAAAATTCCATATATTCAAAAACAATTGGGCGTTTCGGATAAAACAGCTCAAAAATATTTAGATAATTTAGTTGAATTAGGTATGTTAACATCAGAAAAAGTTGGTAGAGAAAGAATATATAGAAATGAAAGGCTATTTAAAATAATAAAAGATACAGATAGAGATTAGAAAATCCGGACTATAGATGATATAGTCCGGATTTTTTGCATTAAAAGTATAATTAATAAAAATACCGATTCTAAGAAAAATGTCGAAATTTATAATTTTCTACAGGTTTCGACAAATTTTTTATATGTATGTATATATAATAAAAAAGGGTGATAATATGAATGAAGTGAAATACAATTTAGTAGATATACATTTTCATACGGATATCTCATTTGATGGCAATGAAAATGGAGATTTTTCTATTGAAAAAGTAAAAGAAATTCTTACTAATGGTGAAAAAGTTAATATGATAGCATTTACAGACCATAATATATTTTATTATGATAAATATATTGAAAGAAAGGCTATATTAGATAATGAGATAACATTACTTCCAGGAATAGAAATGAATATAAAAGGATTTCATTGGATATTTATATTTAATGATGACAACGAAGAAAAATTAGAAAAGGTATCTAAAGAATTATTAAAACTATTTACAGAAGAAGACTTTGAAACTGTTATAGCTAATAAAGAAAAGCTAAGAGCATTAGGAGAAAAAACTTTTGAAATAGAAGAAATATTAGATGTATTATTTAAAAATAGACTAGATTTTATAGCAATACCTCATGGAGATAAAAGCAAAGGATATTTTAAAAAATATAAAAATGATATAGATAAAATTAATGAAGAATTAAAAGACTTAATTAGTGAAAATATTGTATTTGGATTTGAGAGTAAATATAATAGTGATTATTATAAAGAACAAATTAAAAAAATTAATAAAAGGATAGAAGAGGCATCTTCGAAAGAAATGGAAAATGGATGTAAACAACAATTAGAGGATATTCAAAATTTGCAGAAAGAATATAGTAGTTTGGCAAATGTATTTGGATCAGATTTTCATAATAGAGATGACAATAGTTTTGATGAATATGAAAAAACAAAAGAGGAACTTTTTTATATTAAAGCTAAACCAACTTTTTATGGATTAAAAATATCGTTGTTAGATGTTGAAAGTAGAGTATATTCAAAAGAACAATATAAAAGAGCACAAAAAGAAGGGTTAGAGACATTTATAAAAAGTGCAAAAATTAATGATAATCAGGAATTAATATTCGGAGATGGATTGAATTGTATTATAGGTTCTAGAGGGAGTGGAAAAAGCTATTTATATAAAGCAATATTAGGAAAAACTAATGAATATAGAAATAGCACAATTTTTAATAGTATAAAAGTTACAAATATAAAATTAGGAAATGGACAGGAATTAAAGCAATTGAATAATTATTTATATGATGAAATTAAGCAAAAATCTTCAAATAAGGCTGAAGATAATGAAATAAATATATATGAATTATTATCAGATGCTCCCTATTCACAAGAGTTTTTTCTACAAAAAGTAGAGAACTATGCAACAAAGTCTGTAGAAAAAGAAGAAATAAATAATTATTTTGCAATAATAAATAAATATTTAAAAAACTTCGAAGAATATATAAATAATAAAGATATAATAAAAGAAGATAGTATGTTAAGCGATAAAATAAGAAGGTACAATGAATATATAAAGACAAGTGGTAAAGAAAAAAAATTAAATATTCAAATAATAGAATTGATAGGTAAGTATGAGAAGAAAATACAAGAAGTAAAAACACAAATAGATAATATAAATAATATTTTAGAAAAATATAACGAAATTAATGATATATTTTCAAATAATTTAAAAGAGATATATGAAAGAGAAGAGTTACGACCATATATAGAAAATCAAAAAGAGTTTATAAGCAAAATTATAGAAATTAGAAAAGAAAGAAATGGAGTATATAAAAAATTAGAAATTGTTAATAATAAACTTAAGAATATAAGAGACAATATGAGAAATGAAAATTCAAATTATGATGAAGCAATGAATCAAGTTTATAATGAATTAAACAACAATATACATAATCTGAAAAACAGATATAGAAAAATACGACAATTAAGAGAAATAATAAAGACAAATAAAGATAATGAATTTATAAATAAAAATGAGTATAAAGCGAGTAGAGAAAATATTAGATTTTTAACTATACAAAAACTTAAATTTAAAGAACTAAAAGAAGAACAGATAAGAGAAATATTCGAAAATTATAAAATTGGGGAAATAGATGAAGACATTATTAAATATATTCTAAATACAGAGAAATTAATAGAGATGAGAGATAAAAGAAAGAAAAGTGTTGAAATACAAATTCCCCAAATACCATTTGAAATTATAATAAAAACAAATAAAGAAGAGGATTTCAATAAACTGTCTCCGGGACAAAGAGCAGAAGTTTTATTAGGATTAGTATTTGACGAGACTACTAATAAAATACTTTTCTTAGATCAACCAGAAGATGATTTAGATAATATTGCAATTCAAAAGGTTATTGTAAATAAGATAAGACAACTAAAAAAAACAAGACAAATTTTTATTGTAACTCATAATGCTAATATATGTTTTAATGCTGATGCTGATTCAATTATAATTTGTGAGAAAGATGGAAATGAATTTAAGTTTAGTCAGTATGCTTTAGAAGAAGAAAAAAAAGTTGATTATAATAAAATGGATATAGGAACTATAAATGAAAGACCGATTATTATTGCCAGTGAAATACTTGAAGGTGGAAAAGAAGCTCTAAGAAAAAGAGTACAAAAAATAGGATATCAAGATTTAGTGTATAAGGAGGAACAAGATGGATAAAAGAGAAATAATATTTAGTAATGATAAGATTGAATATAATGATATTGTTTTAGAAGCTGATGAAATAGAAGGAGAAGATATCATAAATTTATTAGAATATTATATAGATAATATAGAAGATATAAAAATTGAAAAAAAAGAAGAATTAAAAAGTATAACAAAAGTTATATATGAAGGGTTAATATCGGAAAATTTTGAAATAGAAGAAGAAAGTAATATTCAGTTTTAGAAGGGGATACAATATGTATTCCTCTTTTTTACGGTTTCTTAGTCACACCTTGGTCACACTCTCTACAAAATCACACGATTTTAAACACATTTTAACACAAACAAAGAATCTACAATTTCACCGATTAACTTACTCCAACAAAGCATAACACAATTACACCAAACTCAGCAATATCAACACTTACGGGCTCATAACCCGAAGGTAATTCCCAAATCCAAAAAAATATTTATTTTTTTCGCTCAAAATGATATAATAATAAAAAACAACAAGGAGGAAAAAACAAATGTGTACAGCAGCAACATACAAAACAAAAGACTTCTACTTTGGAAGAACACTAGATTACGAATTCTCATATGGAGACGAAATAACAATAACGCCAAGAAACTACGAAATAAAATTCAGACATCAAAAAGCAATAAAAAATCATTATGCCATAATAGGGATGGCATATGTAACGGAAAACTACCCATTATATTATGATGCAATAAACGAAAAAGGACTATGTATAGCTGGGCTAAACTTTGTCGGAAACGCCCATTATAACGAACAAGTAGAGAGCAACGACAACATAGCTCAATTCGAATTCATACCATGGATTCTTAGCCAATGCACAACAGTAATAGAAGCAAAAAAGTTAATAGAAAATATGAACTTTATAAATGAACCATTTAATGAAAACTTACCACTAGCCCAGTTACATTGGATTATTTCAGATAGTACAGAATCTATTACCGTAGAATCTGTAAAGGAAGGAATAAAAATATATAATAATCCAGTGGGAGTATTAACAAATAATCCACCATTTGATAAGCAAATGTTTGAACTAAATAATTATATGAATTTATCACCCAAATCACCCCAAAATAAATTTGCAAAAAGCTTAGACTTACAAACATATAGTAGGGGAATGGGTGCAATAGGACTACCAGGAGATTTATCTTCTCAATCAAGATTTGTAAGAGTAGCATTTGTTAAAATGAATTCACTTTCAGGAGATACAGAAAAAGAAAGCGTAAGTCAATTCTTCCACATACTTAATTCTGTAGATCAACAGAGAGGATGTTGTGAATTGGATGATGGTAAATTTGAAATTACAATATATACATCTTGTTGTAATGCTACAAAAGGAATTTATTATTATACAACATATGATAATCATCAAATAGCAGGAATAGATATGCATAAAGAAAATTTAGATTCTGCAGAGCTTATTAGATATGAACTAATAAAGGATGAACAAATAAAAATTCAAAATTAATATTGGAATTACTTTTTTTAATAGTGGTATAATAAAAGTATATTTTAAATAAAATGAAGGGGGTAAAAAACAAATGGGAGTATTAAAAATAACAAGTGAAAATTTTAAGAGTGAAGTTTTAGAGAGCCCACAAAAAGTATTAATTGATTTTTATGCTGATTGGTGTGGCCCATGTAAAATGATGGGGCCTGTTGTAGAAGAAATAGCAGAAGAACATAGTGATGTAAAAGTAGTGAAAATCAATGTGGATAATGCAGAAGATATAGCTATAAAATATCAAATAATGTCTATACCAACACTAGTAGTTGTAAAAGACGGACAAGAAGTTAATAGAAGTATAGGATTAATAAGTAAAGAAAAAATTGAAGAATTGATAGAAAAGTAATATAAAAAGAAAAGAGGAAATAAATGAAAGTTTTAGTAATTTCAGATATTCATGGTTCAGGTTATTATGGAGAAAAAATAAAAGAAATTAATGAACGAGAAAATCCAGATAAAATAATTTTATTAGGTGACTTATATTATCATGGTCCAAGAAATGAATTGAGTCAAGAGTACGAACCAATGAAAGTTGCTAATATCTTAAACTCATTAAAGGACAAGCTTTTAGTAGTAAAAGGAAATTGTGATGCAGAAGTTGATGAAATGATTTCTGAGTTCAAATTTCAAGACCATATTTTAATGGAAATAAATGGAACAAATTACTATTTTACACATGGACATAAATATAATATAGAAAATATACCATATGAAGATTTTGATGTAATGATATATGGACATATACATCAAGGGTTTATACAAGAAAAAGAGGGTTATGTTTTTGCAAATCCAGGGTCGATTTCTTTACCAAAATGTAATACAGAACATAGTTATATTATGATTGATGGTAATAAAATTATTTTGAAACGAGTAGATGGAGAGATATTACAAGAATATGAGTTGAAGTCAAAAAATTAGAAACTAATACTAAAAAAGAAACATATTGAAATAACAACCAATATGTTTCTTTTTAGTTACAAAAATTAAATTATAAAGTAATAAAAATCTATACTTAAATATCATTATTATTATATTTAATAACATAATAATGTATATCAAAATAAGTAACCTGTTCAGGTAAAGCATCCTTTAAAGGCCTTAATTTTTCAATACCAATTAATTTAATAGCATTTAAAATTATATCTTTATATTGAGTTTGTACATCTTTTTCTAAATCAACATCAATTCCAGCCTCATAACATTTTAGCAAATGATTTTCAACAGTTACTCTAGTTAAACCTCTAATATTACAAATTTCATCAATGGATTTTCCTTCTTTATATAAATTACAAGTTATAATTTTAGTATCTTCTTTAGGCTTTTTAGTCTCATTTTTAACTTCTGTTTGAGATTTATCAAAAGCGGAAGATGATGAAGTTTTTGATGTAATATTATCAAGTTTTTCAGGTATTTTTATATTATTTTCTTCTACATATTTTGAAATAGTATCAATAAAAATTTTACCATATTTTTCTAATTTAGATACCCCAACACCAGTTATTTTTAGCATGTTTTCCACATTTATTGGAAAATATGTGGACATTTCTTTTAAAGAAACGTCTGTAAAGACAATAAAAGGTGGAATATTATTTAATTGAGCAATTTCCATTCTAAGTTCTTTTAAAATTCCAAATAAAACTTTGTCATAATCAAGTTCGAATTTTTCATCTTGCAAAGTTGATTTTGGTAATATTTTTTCAATTTTTCTTTTTATAAAAACTTTCTTATCATGAAATAAAACATCTTCTGCGGATTTATCTAAAACTAAAATAGGATATTTATCTCCAACAGAATTTATATAGCCTTCAGTAATTAAATAATAAATCAAATCTTTTATAGTGTCTTTTGAATAGTCACTCATTATTCCATAAGTTGATAAGTTATCAAAACCTAAAGTCTTGATTTTTGCTGATTTTGTACCTTTTAGAACATCAGTAACAAGACCAGAACCAAATCTTTCACGCATTCTTTTTATACAAGATAATATTTTTTTTGAATCTTCTGTAATATCAGTCATCTCAATTTGAGATAAACAATTGCTACAATTATTGCAATTTTTAAATTCTGGATTTTCACCAAAGTATTCCAAAATGTATTTTCTAAGGCATTTATCAGTATTACAATAATCAATCATATCATTTAATTTATCATATTCAACCTTATGATTTGTGTCAGATGAAGTTTGTTCTATTAAAAATTTATTAGTAACTATGTCGGCTCTACTAAAAAGTAAAATACATTTAGCATTATCGCCATCACGACCTGCACGTCCTGCCTCTTGATAATAACTTTCTAAATCTTTTGGCATATTATAATGAATAACATATCTAATATTAGATTTATCAATTCCCATACCAAAAGCATTTGTTGCAATCATAATTGAATTTCTATCATATGTAAAATCATTTTGTGATTGTGTTCTAGCTTTTTCACTCATCCCACCATGATATTTACAAACAGAATAACCTAAAGATGATAATTTATCAAATAAACTATCAACAGTTTTTCTAGTTAAACAATAAATAATACCAGATATATCAGAATTATTTTTTAAAAAATCAATAATAAAATCGTTTTTATTCTCGGGTATTTCAACAGAAAAATTTAAATTTGCTCTATCAAATCCAGTTGTTAATGTAAAAGGATTTGATAAATGTAATAAATTAATAATATCATCTTTTACAATTTGAGTTGCTGTTGCAGTAAATGCAGAAACAATAGGACGTTTTTTTAGATTTAAAATTACATTTGCAATTTCTCTATAACTAGGTCTAAAATCATGTCCCCATTGAGATACACAGTGAGCTTCATCGATACTAATCATAGAAATATCAATATTGTTCAAAAGATTAATAAAAGTATCTGAATTTAATCTTTCAGGTGCAACATAAATAATTTTGTAAACGTTATGAACAATATTTTCGATGTTTTGTGAATATTCTGAATTTGAAAGTGTACTATTTATAAAAGTAGCAGGAATTCCAACTTCATTTAAAGCATCAACTTGGTCTTTCATTAAAGAAATTAAAGGAGAAATAACTATTGTAACTCCAGAAAAAATTAATGCAGGAATTTGATAACATATTGATTTACCAGCACCTGTAGGCATAATACCCAAACAATCTTCACCATTTAATATGTGAGAAATTATTTTTTCTTGACCAGGTCTAAAATTTTCATAACCAAAATGTTTTTTCAATAAAATTTGTGCTTCGTTCAAAATTTAACCTCTTTTCTATTTTAAAATTATTTCATTTTTTAGTTTCTTTTGTAAAATTTTCCTTGCCATAAATCTTGAGTATGTAATATTTTATCTAATCCATTCATAACCCATTTTTTGTGCAAATTCCATTCAGGAGCAATAAGTAAATCTTTTGGAGCATCACCAGAAATTCTGTGTATAACTATTTCAGGACTAATATGAGTCAAAATATATGTAAGACACTCTAAATAATAATCCAAAGAGATTGGAGTATATTCACCTTTAAAATACATATCAGCTAAAACAGTATTTTTTATTACATATGTTGAGTGAATTTTGATACCTTGAATATCATGAGAGTTAATAAAATCAACACTATTTTTAATGTCATCAAAATTCTCATTTGGCAAACCTACCATTAAATGAGTAACAACATCAATTTTATATTTATTTAAAAGCAAAACAGCTTTGGTAAATTGAGCGCTTGTATAACCTCTATTAATTAACATACCAGTTTTATCATTTGAAGTTTGTAAACCAAGTTCAACACAAACATAATATTTATTTGAATAAGATTTTATTAACTTACAAACTTCTTCATTAATACAGTCAGGTCTTGTAGCTATTTGAAGCCCTACAATACGAGAGTCGATTAAGGCAGAAGCATATTTTGCTTTTAAATTTGAAATTGTATCATAAGTATTTGTGAAATTTTGAAAATAAACAATGAATTTATTTGCTCTTTCACTACGATAAGTTGTGAAATATTCCTTTACTTGATTACTAATATTTTCATATTTAAGATGTTCCCCAGAACCTCGTTCACCACAAAAAATACAACCTCCTGTTGAAAGTTTACCATCTCTATTAGGACAAGTAAAACCTCCATCAACACAAAGCTTTAATGTTCGTTCTCCAAATTTATTTTTTAAATATTTATTTAAATGATTATATCTTTCTTCGTTTTCCATAGTGTATTTAGTATAGCAGAATTTTGATAAAATAGCAATGATATAAAATTATGAGATAATATATGGTAGGATTAGAAAAATAAGTTATTATGAAAATTACTGCAAAAAATTTAATGTTTTTTGCAGTAAATTGTAAGTATAAAGCGACTATTGAAGTCCCTTCTTTGTACCAATTTTAAAAGAAGTAGCATGATTAGTTTTAATCAATATTTCTATCGTGTTCGGGTAAGATAAATATTGACTTCTTCGTGGAATAACTCCATCTCCGGATAGGTTTAGTTTTGTATCAACATAATTAAAAAATATATCAGATAAAGCTTTTGAAGCTTTAGGACATTCTGAAATAATATTTATATGCTTACATTTTTCTAGCCCAGAATAGTCGGCATTTTGAATAAAATTAGAATTTGGTATAATATCTTTATCCACAGCATGATTGCTAAAAGTTAAAGAGTATATGAATTTTTCAAATAAATTTGACTTTTGAAAAACGTCTTTTTTATTCACAAAAGGCGTTCCATAAAATGGAGCGGAGATCGTAATAATCTCTAAATTATCAAAAGCAATCCATTTCGTAGCATTTGCAAAGCAAACTCCACACTTTGAATGACCTATCAAAGTTATATTATCATAATCTTTTGATATTGAATTAATAAAATTACTTAATTCCTTACCAGACTCTTCTAATCCACTGGCTTCCAATGGATAAAATATAGACATAATAGTTGCATTTTTTATGCCGATATTACGAAAAATCATAAATGGGTCGTGATATGTTATTCTATTATTATTATCAATACTTAAAGAATAACCAGAACCAATAATAATTAAATTCCTATTGCCAGTTCGAATCTTTTGGATAATCAAATTCGAGCTTTTATAAACAACATTTTCAAGAAATTTACCATTACGAACAAAAACTGTCCGCAAAAAAATAACTAAAATTAGCACAATTGTTATAAAAATAAAAATAATTATTTTTTCCCGCATAAAGTTTACCAACCTTTCGATTTATTTTTATGAATTATACAACGTAAGATAATCAAATGCAAGTAAAATGCATAAATATAGAAAAGAAAGTTCTAAAAAATAAAAAAGGTGATATAATAAACAAAATCAAGGAGGTAAAAATGAAAGAAAAAATAAATAAAAAAATTGAAGAATATACTCAAGATATGATAAACAACATAAGTAATTTAATAAAAATACCAAGCATTTCAAATGAAGAAATTGCAGAAGAAAATATGCCATTTGGAAAAGAATGTAATAATGCACTAGAATATATGCTAAACTTAGGAAAAGAGTTAGGATTTAGAACAAAGAATGTAAATGGTTATTGTGGTTACATAGAATTTGGTGAAGGAGAAGAATTAATTGGAATAATAGGGCATTTAGATGTTGTACCGGCAGATGAATCAGATTGGAAAATAACAAAACCATTTGAGCCCAAAATATATGAAAATAAAATTTATGGTAGAGGAGCAATAGATGACAAAGGACCAACAATATCAGCATTATATGCAATGAAAGTAATAAAAGATATTGGAAAAATAAATAAAAGAGTAAGACTAATATTGGGATTAAATGAAGAAAAATCTTGGAAATGTATAAATTATTATAAAGAACACGAAGAAATACCATCATTAGGATTTAGTCCAGATGCAGATTTTCCTTGTATTTATGCAGAAAAAAGTATTATACATCCATTTATTGAAGGCACTAATAATAAGAATGAAAAAATAATAATAGAAAAAATAGACTGCCAAAACAATGCATTAAAAGTAGTTCCCAAATATTGTGAGTGCATACTAAAAGTTAAAGATATAAATCAAAATGAAGTAATAAATGATATACAAGAAATAATAAAAAATAATGATTTTGATATTCAAGTAAATCAACAAAATAAAGAAAACATAGAGCTAATATCTAATGGAGTTTCAAGTCATGCCGCACATCCAGATTTGGGAAAAAATGCGATTTCTCAATTAATACTTTTAATAAATGAAGTTTTTAATAAATATAAAATAGAAAATGAATTAATAGAATTTTTTGCAAAATATATAGGAAAAGATTATAATGGAAACTTACTAGAAATAAACAAGAAAGATGAGTCAGGAGAACTTACATTAAATGTAGGAAAATTATATATAAAACCAGAAGAAAGCAAAGAAAAAATAAAAATAGGAATGGATTTAAGAATACCAATAGATACAGATCCTGAATTTGTAAAAAATACATTTAAACAAAAAACAGCAGAATATAAAGATTTAAAACTAACCTTTGGAGGAGAAGTAAATAAATTATTCATTCCAAAAGATAGTAAGCTAATAAAAACATTAACACAAGTATTTAATGAAATAACAAACAAAAATGAAGAACCAATTACAATAGGAGGAGCAACTTTTGCAAGAGCATTTCCAAATTGTGTATCTTTTGGAGCAAATATGCCACACGAAAAAGATTTATGTCATCAAGCAGATGAAAATATAAAAATTGACAATTTAATAATAAGTGCTAAAATATATGCAAATGCAATTTATAAATTAATGGAAGAATAAGGAGAAAAAAATGGAAGAATGCAAAATAAAAAACTTATATAATTTAGATGAAACAATAGCATCAAAAATATTTGAAGGTGCAACATACCCTTGGGAGGTATTACCTAAAATAGAAGAATTTATCAAAGAATTAGGAAATACATTAAGTAGTGAAGAATACGAAAAAAGAGGAGAAGATATATGGATTGCTAAAATAGCAACAATAGCACCAACAGCATATATAAAAGGACCTGCAATTATAGGAAAAAATGCAGAAATAAGACATTGTGCTTTTATAAGAGGAAAAGCAATAGTAGGAGAAGGAGCAGTAGTAGGAAACTCAACAGAATTAAAAAATGTAATACTATTTAACAAAGTCCAAGTACCACATTACAACTATGTTGGAGACTCAATATTAGGTTATAAAGCACATATGGGAGCTGGGTCAATAACATCAAATGTAAAATCAGATAAAAAATTAGTTGTTGTAAAAAATAAAGAAGAAAAAATAGAAACAGGACTAAAAAAATTTGGAGCGATGTTAGGAGATAATGTCGAAATTGGGTGTGGTTCAGTTTTAAATCCTGGAACAGTAATTGGAAAAAATACCAATGTTTACCCACTATCTTCAGTAAGAGGAGTAGTTCCTTCAAATAGTATTTATAAAAAACAAAACGAAATTGTCGAAAAACAATAAAAAATATGTCAAATATTGCGATGAAAAAACGTTGCATCTTCTAGCATTTAGTAGTAAAATAGCAAATATAATTTTAAACATAAGAAAAAGAAAAGGAGGATGCTTTTGAGAACGTTTTTTGGGAGTACATTTATTGAGAAAGATAAACTAGAAGAAGCAGAAATATATCACCCAATAAAACTAGAATATTATAAAGAAATAAACGAAGATGATATTCAGAAAGTCGATAAAGCTAAATATGGAATTACAATAGTAAAAACTGAATATAAAGAGAACAATTTAGAAGTAGAAACAAAAAAGATAAAATATATAACAAATGACGAAAAAGAAGAAAATAGAATATTAAGTGTTTTTAAAGAAAATAAGGTAACACCAATAAATTCAGAAGAAGTAATTTCTGATATTTGGGGACACCCTTTTTCGCCTATTAATTTTATTTAAAAGATTAATAGGGAAAGAGGGTGTTTTGTTACTGATAATGATTTTTTGTGATGTGATGGGTGTGATTGCTATAAATATTTGTTTTTTCGGCTCAATACATAATTTAAGAAATTCTAAATCAATTTTTGGGGTCCCTTTCACTTAGTCCTCGCTATCGCTCGACGTGAACATTCCCCTAAAAATTAATTAAGATTTTCTAAAATTATTCCAATCGCACTCAAAAACAAATATTTATAGCAATCACACCCATCACATCACAAAAAATCATTATTTTAGCAACAAATGTTTCAAGAAAATACCCAAAAAACTTGCAATTTATTAAAAATTGTTCTAGAATACTAAAAGTAAAATATAATAGAATAAAATTCTAAGGAGGACTTATGGCAGATAAGTTAATAATAGTAGAATCACCAGCAAAAGCAAATACAATAAAGAAATTTTTAGGAGGAAGCACAAAAGTTGTAGCTTCAATGGGACATATAAGAGATTTACCTAAATCAAAATTAGGAATAGATATAGAACATGACTTTGAACCAGAATATATAAACATAAGAGGAAAAGGAGACTTAATAAAATCTTTAAAAACAGATGCAAAAAAAGCAAAAAAAGTATATCTTGCAACTGACCCTGACCGTGAGGGAGAAGCAATAGCATGGCATTTAGCTAAAATTTTAGAAAATGATAAAGATAAAATTACAAGAGTAACTTTTAACGAAATTACAAAAACAGCAGTACAAAAAGCTATAAAAGAGCCAAGAAATATAGATTTAAATACAGTTGATGCTCAACAAGCAAGAAGGGTTTTAGATAGAATTGTTGGTTATAAAATAAGCCCAATTTTATGGAAAAAAGTAAAAAGAGGATTGTCAGCAGGTAGAGTTCAATCTGTTGCTGTAAAATTAATAGTAGATAGAGAAAATGAAATAGAAAACTTTATTCCAGAAGAATATTGGAATATATATGCAGATTTAAAAGATGAAAAATCAAAAAAACAATTTGAAGCTAGATTTTATGGTAAAAATGGCAAAAAACAAGAAATTCATTCTAAAGAAGAGATAGACCAAATTTTAAAAACAATAGAAAAAGCCCAATATACTGTATCAGAAGTAAAAAAAGGCGAAAAGAAAAGAAATCCGGCACCACCATTCACAACAAGTACAATGCAACAAGAGGCATCAAGAAAATTAGGATTCACATTAAAGAAAACAATGTCAGTTGCACAAGGATTATATGAAGGTGTAAAAATAGCTGAAAAAGGTACAGTTGGTTTAATTACATATATGAGAACAGACTCTACAAGAATTTCAGAAGAAGCAAGAGCAGCAGCAAAAACACAAATAGTAGCAACATATGGAGAAGAATATTATGAAAATAGATATTATAAAACTAGCAAAGATGCTCAAGATGCTCACGAAGGTATAAGACCAACATATGCAGATATAGAACCAGATAAAATAAAAGATGAACTAACAAAAGACCAATATAAATTATATAAATTAGTTTATAATAGATTTATGGCAAGTCAAATGAGACCAGCAATATATGACACAATGACTGTTAATATAAAAGCAGATGATTATGATTTTAAAGCTAATGGACAAAATTTAAAATTTAAAGGATTTATGATATTATACGTAGAAGGAACTGATGAAAAAGAGGAAAAAGAAGAAGGCATATTACCAGAATTACAAGAAAATCAAGAAGTAAAATTATTAAAAATAAATCCTAAACAAAGCTTTACAGAACCACCAGCAAGATATACAGAAGCAAGTTTAGTAAAAACATTAGAAGAAAAAGGAATAGGTAGACCAAGTACGTATTCACCAACAATTACAACTATCTTAGAAAGAAGATACATTGAAAAAAAACAAAAACAATTAGTTCCAACTGAATTAGGAAAGATTGTAAATAAAATATTAACAGAAAACTTCACAGATGTTATTAATGTAGAATTTACAGCAAAAATTGAAAATGAATTTGATGAAATAGCAGAAGGAAAAGAACAATGGAAACAAATGATTAGAGAATTCTATGGACCATTCGAAAAGGAACTTGAAAAAGTTGAGAAGGAATTAGAACATGTAGAATTAGTTGATGAGGTTTCTGATGTACCATGTGAGAAATGTGGAAGAATGATGGTGTATAAATATGGTAGATATGGAAAGTTTCTAGCTTGTCCAGGATATCCAGAATGTAAAAATGCAAAACCAATAATAGAAACAATAGATGTACCATGTCCAAAATGCGGAGGTGTGGTACAAGTTAGAAAAACAAAGAGAAAAAGAAACTATTACATTTGTGAACACAATCCAGAATCTTGTGATTATATTTCATGGAATAAACCAAAACCAGGAGAAAAATGGAATCCAGAAGATGTAGAAGATTTGAAAAAAGAGACAAAAAAGAAAAAAACGAAGAAGAAAAAATAGTATAAAAGGGGTTTATACAAATGAAAAATTTTTGGAACAAAAATAAGAAAAAGGTATTGGCGATAATATTAATTATACTTTCAGGAATATTATTTTTTAGTTATAATATAACAACAACATGGGATTCGTCAGAATATTTAGGATTAGCTGATTATATTGGAACTAATGAGATGAAAGTAAATTGGATAAAACATAGAGGAATTGCATTTCCTCTGCTTTTAAAATTGTTAAAACCATTTGGTATTGAAAATAAGTTTTTTATTTTAATAGGAATGTATATTTTTTATTTATGGATGATTTTTACAATATATAAAATGTATGAAAAGTTAAAAGAATTAGGAGTATTCAAAAATAGAATATTAAAATTTGTATTTGTAATATATACGTTAGTATTTACTATATTAAATCCTATGATATTTGGATATTATCATACAGTACTAACAGAGTTTGTTGCAATAACGATTTCATTATTTACATGCTATTTAAGCTGGTTATGGATAGAAAATTCATGGGCGGAGAATAAAAAATATACTTGTATATATACTATAATATTTTCTATATTAACAATATTTTTATACCATATAAAACAATCACTAGTACCACTTACACTTATTCCAATCATAATTAGTGCATTTATTTCTATTGTAAATAAGCCTAATAAAACAAATATACTATCAAAAGTTATTACATTTTTAATAGTATTAATAACACTTGTTTTGAGTGTAAATATATGGAATTTTTCTATGAGAGATGCAGATGTGGCTGAAAGTACTAATGACATAAGGGTTAAGGATAGACTTATATATGGAATTACAACTTTAAAGAAAATATGTGATGAGAGTAATATACAGGAACAAGATATAGATAGAAGTAAATTAGATAGTAAGGATAATGAAGAAATAGATAAAATATTATCAGATGAATCTAATTATAAGCACTTTAGAATATATAAAACGACCATGAATAGTAAATATTTGGTATATTTTACAAAACAAGAAGGAAGCTTTAAAGATCAATTAAAATTTCACTTTAAAGTGTTAATAAATAGTCCAATGGATATTGTAAAAAGCTATTATGATGGATATTATAAAATAATTTTTATAGATAAAAACTATCCGATAGAGTATGCATATGAAAATACAATAATACCAACAAAAATATACATAAAAGATGAAAATGTAGTTGATGTTAATGAGGAATATCAAAAATATATTGAAAATTATAAAACAATAAATCAAATGAATTTTGTAGCTAGTATTTTTAATAAATATGTAAAACATGTAATAAATATGGTGACAATAATTACAAAATTTTCATTGTGGTTAACGCCAGTGATGGGTGTAATAGCATTTATAATTTATTTGATATTTAATAAAAAAATAAGTGAAAATAAATTAAAAACATTACAACTTGTGATTATATTATATATTACAAGTTTTGGTGGAATTATGGCATATATAGTATTTGGAACAACAGTAGACAGATATGTTGTGCCAATGATAATACAAGCTTTTATAGCACATTTCCTTTTTATGTTTTTAGGTATATATTGCGTAAAAAATATTTGCGATAAGATTAGAGATAAAAATGCCAGTAATTAAAGCCGAAAGGAGAAAGCTAGAAAAATATAGGTTTAAAATAGATATGTCACAAATACATTGAAAATAAAATATTGAAAAGAGAGCACAAAAATGATATTGTTTAAATGACCAAAAATAAACATATCGGAGGTGCTCTCTTATGGGTAATAATATCACAGATAGATTAAAATATAAAGAGTCAATAGTAAAATTTTCAAGAAAATATGGAGTGGCAAAAGCAGCATATAAATTTGGAGAATGTAAAAGAACAATATATAGATGGAGAAATAGATATGATGGA
Organism: uncultured Clostridia bacterium; assembly: GCA_934130705.1. The sequence goes on along the minus strand of CAKOYL010000007.1, from coordinate 14 downwards.
ACATTAGAAAGTTT
>CAKOYL010000006.1 GCA_934130705.1 uncultured Clostridia bacterium | reverse complement strand
GCATAGTGCCTTAGAAATGAAATTATATATTCAAAGATTTATACATCATATTGGAGGATTACCAGACTTTTCAGCACTTAAATTTACAAAATATAATCAATACGAATCATTAATATTACCAATGGTAAAATACTTGGAAGCACATGGAGTTAAATTCCAATATGATACAAAAGTAACAAATGTATTATTTGATATTGATGGAGAAAAGAAAATTGCAAAACAAATAGTTTGTATTCATGAAGGAAAAGAAGAAAATATACCATTAACAGTAAATGACTTAGTATTTGTTACAAATGGAAGTTGTACAGAAAAATCAATGTTAGGAGACCAAGATACTGCACCAGATTTAACAATACAAAATGGAGAAGGTGCTTGTTGGGAATTATGGAGAAAAATAGCATTACAAAACGAAGAATTTGGACATCCAGATAAATTCTGTTCAGATATTTCAAAAACAAATTGGGAATCTGCAACAGTTACAACATTAGATAGTAAAATACCACCATATATAGAAAAAATCTGTAAGAGAGATCCATTTAGTGGAAGAGTTGTAACAGGAGGAATTGTATCTGTAAAAGATTCAAATTGGTTAATGAGTTGGACAATAAATAGACAACCTCATTTTAAAGAACAGCCAAAAGATCAATTAGTTGTATGGGTATATGGTTTATTTACAAACAAACCAGGAAATTATATTAAAAAACCAATGAGAGAATGTACAGGTAAAGAAATAACAGAAGAATGGCTATATCATTTAGGAGTACCAGAAGACCAAATAGAAGAACTAGCAACAAATTCAGCAAGATGTGTACCTTGTATGATGCCATATATAACAGCATTCTTTATGCCTAGAAAAGCCGGAGATAGACCAAAAGTTGTTCCAAATGGTTGCAAAAACTTTGCATTTTTAGGTCAATTTGCAGATACAGTAAGAGATACAGTATTTACAACAGAATATTCTGTAAGAACAGCTATGGAAGCGGTTTATACATTATTAGATATAGACAGAGGAGTACCAGAAGTATTTGGTTCATGTTATGATGTTCGTGTATTATTAGATGCAACATCAAAAATGATGGATGGAAAGAAAATAGAAGATGTAAAATTACCATTTGCAGCAAACTTAGCCTTGAAAAAAGGACTTAAAGAAGTAGAAGGAACTGTAATTGAAGACTTATTAAAAAGATATAATTTAATATAATTTAAAAGCAAGAAATTTAAAATAAATTTCTTGCTTTTTTTGTTATTCAGTATAAAAAAACAAAAACAAATACAAAATAACAAAAATAGGAGGCAAAAAAATGGAAAAACAAAAATATAAAATTATATTTATCGACATAGACGGAACATTAGTAAATGACGAAAAACAAGTCACACAAAGAACAATAAACACAATAAAAAAACTCAAAAAAAAGGGAATAATAACAGTATTAACATCAGGAAGACCATATGGAAGTATAGAAAAATATAGTATTCAATGTGATGCAATGCCATATTTAATAGGCTCAAATGGTGCAATAACAAGAAATATTGAAAAAGATGAAGACTTCTTTATAAAAAATCTTGAAAAACAAAAAGTATTAGAAATACTAAAAATAATAAGAAAACATAATCTATACACCACAATTACAGTATCAGGAAATATAATAACAGATACACAAAAATATGGGCTAATTCCAGAATATAGACCAGAAATAATAGAAACAGAAAGCTTAGAAGAATATATAGACAAAATAGAAAGACCAATAATAAAATTTAGCATTGTAGATGAAGAAAAAGAAAAGTTAGAAAAGATTAGAAAAGAATTAATAGACAAATTTGATATAACAATGACTCCAGTAGATATAATGGGACTAACTCAAAAACAAAGAAAAGTAAAAAATGGTTATATTAGTAATCCATATATAACAGATATAATGGCGTTAAATACTACCAAAGGAGATGCAATAAGAAATTTATGCAAATATTTAAAAATAGATTTATCACAAACAATAGCAATCGGAGATGGAAGAAATGATATAGAAATGTTTGAAACAGTAGGCTATAAAATAGCAATGAAAAATGCAGTAAAAGAATTATATGAAAGAGCAGATATTATTACAACAACAAACAATAACGAAGGGGTTGCAGAAGCTTTAGAAAAAATATTTGAACTATAAGAAATGAATATTTATTATAAATTTGGAAATATTTAAAAAGAGATAAAAATTTAAACTTTTTCAAAAGAGGAGAAAAAGAAATGGTATATACAGTAACTTTTAATCCTGCCTTGGATTATATAATAAAAATAGAAAACTTTGAAATTGGAAAAATTAATAGAAGCAATCAAGAAATTATATTACCAGGAGGTAAAGGGATTAATGTTTCAATTGTTTTAAATTCTTTAGGCATAGAAACAACAACTTTAGGATTTATTGCAGGTTTTACAGGAAATAAAATTAAAGAAGAAATAGAAAAATACAATATAAAAACAGACTTTGTGAAATTGAAAAACTCAAATTCAAGAATTAATGTAAAAATAGCAAAAAATTCTAATACAGAAGAAACAGCTATTAATTGTACAGGACCAATAATAGATAAAGATAATGTAGAAATTTTATTTCAAAAATTAGAAAAAATAAAAAATGGAGACATAATAGTTTTATCAGGAAGTGTTTCAAAAGGAATTGAAAATAACATATATGAGGAAATTTGTGAAAAACTAAAAGAAAAAGAAATAAAAATTATAGTAGATACAACAAAAGACTTACTTTTAAACACTTTAAAATATAAGCCATTTTTAATAAAACCAAATAAAGAAGAATTAGAAGAAATCTTTAATACAAGAATTATGGACAAAGAACAAGCATTACAATATGCAGAACTTTTACAAGAAAAAGGAGCAAAAAATGTAATAGTTTCTATGGGAGGTCAAGGAGCAGTTTATATAGATGAAAATGGTTATACCTATAAGATGGAGGCTTTAAGAAATCCAAATTCGAAAATAATAAATACAGTAGGAGCAGGAGACTCAATGGTGGCAGGTTTTATTGCTGGGTATGAATTATTTAAAAATCACGATAAAGCTTTTAGAATGGGAATGGCAGCAGGAGCAGCAACTGTAAATTCTGAATTTTTAGCAACCAAAGAAGAAATATATGAATTATTAAAATAGAGAGGAGTTAAATTATGAAAATTACAGATTTAATAAGTACCGCTTCTATAGATTTAAATGTAAAAGCAAAAAACAAAGAAGAACTCATAGAAAAAGCAGTTAAATTAATGACAAAAAACGGTAACATTAAAGATGAACAAAAATACTTAGAACTCGTAACACAAAGAGAAAAACAAAGTTCAACTGGAATTGGAGAAGAAATAGCAATTCCACATGGCAAAGGAGAATGTATAACAGCACCTGGAGTATCTGCAATGGTAATACCAGAAGGAGCAGATTTTGAATCCTTAGATGGAAAACCAGTAAAACTATTATTCTTAATAGCAGCACCAGATACCAAAGAAAATATACACCTAGAAGTATTAAGTAGATTATCAACTTTATTAATGGATGAAAACTTTAGAAAAAAACTAATAAATGCAAAAACAAAAGAAGAATTCATAGAAATAATAAATGAAGCAGAAAAAGAAAAAATAGAAGATGATAAACAAAAAGAAGAAAACGGAAATAAACAAACTTATGAACTTCTTGGAATTACAGGCTGTCCAACAGGAATAGCACATACGTATATGGCAGCAGAAAGCTTAGAACAAATGGGAAACGAACTAGGACATCCAATAAAAGTAGAGACACAAGGACAATCTGGAGCAAAAAATATATTAACAGATGAAGAAATAAAAAAAGCAAAAGCAATTATAATAGCAGCAGATATAAATATAGATTTATCAAGATTTGATGGTAAAAAAGTAATAAAAGCGAGAGTATCAGATGGAATTCATAAACCAAAAGAATTAATAGAGAAAGCAATAAATGAAAATTCAGAAATTCCAATATACCATCATAAAGAAAATGAAGAAAACGAATTCGAAGAAAAAGGAAACTTTGGTGGAAATATATATAAACACTTAATGAATGGTGTAACACATATGTTACCATTTGTAGTAGGTGGAGGAATTTTAATAGCAATAGCATTTTTATTAGATGATTACTCAATAGATCCATCAAACTTTGGAATGAATACACCAGTAGCAAGTTTCTTTAAAACTATTGGTGGAATGGCATTTGACTTTATGTTACTAATTCTTGCAGGTTATATTGCAATGAGTATTGGAGATAGACCAGGACTTGTAGTAGGGTTTGTTGGAGGAGCTATTGCAAAAGCTGGAACAACCTTTACCTCACTTAGTAATCCAGAAGAGGTATTAGTAAGTTCAGGATTTTTAGGAGCATTAATAGCAGGATTCTTAGGTGGATTTGTAATATTATTTTTGAAAAAAGTATTTTCATTTATGCCTAAAAGTTTAGAAGGAATTAGAACAATATTAATTTACCCAGTTGCTGGAATACTTTTAATAGGAATTATAATGTTATTAATAAATCCATTTGTATCAGCAATAAATACAGGACTAAACAATTTCTTATCATCAATGAGCGGAACAAATAAAATAATACTAGGAGCAATACTTGCTGGAATGATGTCAGTTGATTTAGGCGGACCAGTAAATAAAGCAGCATATACTTTTGGAACAGGAATGTTGGCAGAAGGACATTATGAAATTATGGCAGCAGTTATGATAGGTGGAATGGTTGCACCACTTGCAATAGCAATATTAGCAACATTTTTTCCTAAAAAAATTCCAAAAAAAGAAAGACAAGCAGGACTATTAAATTACGTAATGGGCTTATCATTTATATCAGAAGGTGCAATACCATTTGCTTCAGCAGACCCAATACGTGTAATACCAGCATGTGTTGTTGGTTCAGCAGTTTCAGGAGCATTATCAATGGCCTTTAACTGTACACTAATGGCACCACATGGAGGAATATTCGTAGTACCATTAATTGGAAATCCGTGGGGGTATTTATTAGCCTTATCAATAGGATCTATAGTATCAGCAGGAATACTAGCTGGACTTAAAAAGAATGTATGGGAAAATTAGGCGAAAGAAAGGAAAAAAATCTATGGTAAAAGAAAAAGTGACACTAAACAATGAAACAGGGCTTCATGCAAGACCAGCAAGTGAACTTGCTAAGATTGCAATGAAATATAACTGTGAAATAAATCTAATAGTAAATGACAAAAAAATCAATGCAAAATCTCCCCTTTCAATAATGTCAGCAGGAATAAAAGAGAATACAGAAATAGAAATAACTTGTGATGGAGAAAATGAAAACCAAGCATTAAAAGAAATTACAGAAGCATTTGAAAATAATTTTGGAGAATAAAAAGGAGATGAGAAAAGTGTTAAAAGGAAAAGGAGTTTCTAATGGAATAGGCTTTGGTAAAGTTGTATTACTAAAACCAGAAGATTTAAGAGTAGAAAAATCTAAGATAGACAATGTAGAAGAAGAAACAGAAAAATTCAATGAAGCCCTAAATTCAGTAATAAAAGACACAGAGGAGATAATAAAAAAATCTTCAGGAACAGAAAAAGACATAATGCAAGCATATTTAATGATTTTAAAAGATGAAACACTAACAGAACAAACTTTAAAAATAATCAAAGAAGAAAAATATAATTCAGCATATGCTACAGAAGTAGGTTTTAATTCAATAACACAAATATTTGAAAATATGGATGATACCTACTTAGCATCAAGAAGTTCAGACATATTAGATATGAAGAAAAAAATCATTGCAAAATTATTAAATAAAGAAGTAATAGACTTTTCTCATTTACCACGTAATACAATAATAGTAGCAAAAGAAATGACTACTTCAGATACTGCAAAATTAGATTTAAATAATATTGCAGGAATAGTAACAGAACTTGGAGGAACAAATTCACATGTATCAATAATGGCAAGAACCCATGAAATTCCTGCAATAGTAGGAATAAAACATGCAATACAAGTATTAAGAGAAAAAGACTTTATAGCAATAAATGGAACAACAGGAGAGATTTTTGTAAATCCAACAGAGGAAGAATGTGTTGAACTTGGAGAACTAAAAGAAAAACTAAAACAAGAAAAAGAAGAACTTGAAAAATACAAGAATAAAGAAACAAAAACAATAGATGGACACAAAGTAGAACTATTATCAAACATTGGAGTACCAGAAGATACAGAATTAGTGATTTCTAATACAGCAGAAGGAGTTGGATTATTTAGAAGCGAATTTCTATATATGAATTCAGAAAACTTTCCAACAGAAGAACAACAATTTATGGCATATAAAAAGATTGCACAAAAGTTACAAAATAAAAAAGTAGTAATAAGAACACTAGATATTGGAGGAGACAAGGATTTAAAATACATGGAATTACCCAAAGAACAAAATCCATTTTTGGGTTATAGAGCAATTAGAATTTGCTTAGATAACATATCACTATTTAAAACACAAATAAGAGCAATCTTAAGAGCAAGTGCATTTGGAAATTTATCAATAATGTTACCAATGGTATCTTCAATAGAAGAACTAAGAGAAGCGAAAGACATAATTGAAGATGTAAAAAAAGAATTAGAAAAACAAAATATTGCATTTAAAAAGGATATCAAAATAGGAATAATGGTAGAAATACCATCGACTGCAATAATGGCAGAAGAATTTGGAAAAGAGTGTGATTTCTTTAGCATTGGAACAAATGATTTAATTCAGTATACAGTTGCAGTAGAACGTGGAAATGAAAAAATTGCTAATTTATATACAATGTATAATCCTGCAGTTATAAGGCTAATCAAATCAGCAATAAATGGTGCTCATAAAAATAAAATTAAGTGCGGAATGTGTGGCGAATCAGCTGGAGAGTTACTATATATTCCATTACTTATAGGACTTGGATTGGATGAGTTTTCTATGAATGCTAATAAGGTATTAAAAGCTAGAAAGCTGATATTGGATTTGAAATATTCTGAATGTAAAAAACTTGCAGAAGATATTTTGAAAATGGCTACTGCGGAAGAAATAAAAGAAAAATTGAAGCAAATTAGAAATGTCTAATTTGTTTTAATTTTTGTACTTGTAAAAAAAAAACAAATATGATAAAATCGTACCAAAAGAAAGGAAGGAAAAAAATGTTCTTTTCAAAACCAGGAGAATACGAACCATGTGGTATATTTACAATAAATCACTTCAAGCTAATAATTATAACAATAATATGTATCACAATAGGACTAAAAAACACAATAAACAAAAATAAAGAAGAAGTTAAAAAAATAATAAAAAATAGTACAATAACAATGTGGACATTAGAAGTAATAATAATAACATTTAAATTATGTACAGGGGATGTAAGAAATCTAAATAACTATGTCCCATTATATTATTGCAGTTTACTATTATATGCAGGATTATTAAGCTCATTTGCAAAAAATAAATTAGAAAGAGTTGGAAATGTATTTTTAGCAACAGGAGGAATTGTTGGAGGAATAGTATTTATGATATTACCAACAACATCATTACCATCATATCCAATGTTTCACTTAGTAAGTATACATAGTTATATATTCCACGGAACAATGGTATATTTAGGATTACTTATAAACTTAACAAATTATATAGAAATAGAAAAAAATGACATAATTTATTATGCCGGATTGGTCGGAATTGTATGTATATTAGCATATATAGTAAATAAAATTTTTGGAAGTAATTTAATGTTTATATCTCAAAACTTTCCAGGAACGCCAATAGAAATATGGTATAAATATACTGGAAAAGCTTTTACATTAGTCATGTCAATAGGACAAATGATATTGCCATTCTATTTTATTTATGGCATAAAAAAAACTATATGGAGGAAAAGTGTTAAAGAGTAACACATAGATAAAAATGAAAAGTAATGAAAAAATGAACATACCAATAAACATAGTGTTATATATAACAGCAATAGGAATAATTTTAGGAACAATTATATTTGTATATAATACAATAGAAATGCAGAATATAGAAATTATTGGGGCTGAACAAACAGATGAAGAAAACAATACACCAACAGAAGAAAATGAGAATATTGAAATTGCAAAAACAGAAACACAAACAATTTCTACAAGAACAACAATGAATGAAAGAGAAAATCAAGAACAACAAACAGATAAATCAATACCAGAACAAAAAGAAGAAAAAGTATATACACAAATAAAAGATGTAAAAATATCAAAAGATATGGATTTAACGGTAAATACAAATGTATCAAAAGAGGATTTTAAAACATTAATATCAGAAATAAAACAAGATAAAAGTAAATTTTTCTATGAAAATTCTGATTTGATTTATGATTTATGCTACCAATATCAATTAAATGAAATATTTTTCTGTGGTTTAATATCAGCTGAATCGGGATGGAACATAGCGGACAATCATCGTAGAACACATAATTACATAAGCTTAATGTCAAAAGGAAACTTAATAAAATATAATTCAGTTGAAGAAGGATTAGAAGTAGCAGCAAAAACATTACATAATAAATACTTAACCAAAGGCGGAGTTTTTTACTATGGAAAAACACTCTCAGCAGTAAAAACAAAATTCTGTCCAGCTTCAAATACATGGGTCAATTTAGTATATGGAAGAATGAAACAAATTATAAAATAATGCAAGAAAAAGGAGAATATAATGACATACGAATTCGAGGTACCAGGCAAAATAACAGGAAAAGGAAGACCAAGGGTAAATTCATATACAGGAATAGTATACACACCAACAAAAACAAAAGATTATGAATGTTTAGTAGAACAATATTTTTTATTAAAATACCCACGTTTTAAAGAAATTGTTGGAAGAGCAAAAGTAACTATTACAGCATATTTTGAAGTTCCAAAAAGTACAAAAAAGAGTGATAAAGAAAATATGTTAAATAATATAATAAGTCCAACTAAAAAACCAGATATAGATAATATAGTAAAAATAGTCTTAGATGCAATGAATAAATTTGCATTTAAGGATGATACTCAAATAACAAAATTAGAAGTTGAAAAGATTTATGGAATAGAAGAAAAATTACAAATAAAAATAGAAGAGTACTAGAAAATTGACATAATGCATAAAATATGCTATTATGAAAATGTAACTTGCAATTTATCTAAATATGCCGACTGGCAGGAGGAAAATTATGGAAGAAATCAGAAAACAATTTAGTAGATTAAGCCCAGCTGATAAGATAAGACAGGATACAGTTTCTAATCAAGCCGACATGGTAAGAGGAAAATTAAACGCTGCATATACGTCAGATAAAACAGGACTATTTTTGGATAAGGTAATCCTTTACAAAGAGATTGCTGAAGTACTTGCAGAAAAAGGATTTGATGTTTGTATTTATAGAGGCGTAAATATGAATGATTCATGGACTGAAATATCCTGGGAAAATTCCAAAGAGGGAAAACCAGGAGAAGTCCGGGAAATTTAAGAAAGCAAAAGAGCATGTTTTTACATGCTCTTTTGGCATATAAAAACAGCGTTGTGATTAGCAAATATTCCTAAAATTAATATAATGAATATATCATACAACAGAAAATTGCTATCTTAGACAGGGGTTGAATTTTTATATAATTTTTTAATAACAAATAAATCAGTAGGACCATTAGAAAAAGATTTAAATCAAATATATATTGCATCACATACTTATGATTCGTATTATAAGCCAATAGTGGAATATAATTACTCGAAAATAAGATTTATTCATATAGAAAATGGTAATATTAGACAAGAATATCGTATAAATAATAGTAAATAAAATAAAAGGAGATATTTTGTATGAAAATTATTTCAATAAGAAAAAAGACAGTTTTTAAGGCAAGTGCATTACTATTATTTACAATGATAATTTGTATATTTACAAATTCTTTTGGTATGCAACATTATTATAAAGTTGATTTTTCAACTGGACTTGTAACAGCAACCACATTAAATGTAAGAAGTGGCCCAGGAACTAACTATGGAATAGTAGCGACAGTAAAGAAAAATGAATATATACGAGTTTTTGCAGGAGTTGGAGAATGGTATATAGTTCAAGTAGAAGGAGATTATGTTGGAGCGGTTAATAAAAAATATGTAAAGGCAATATACCCAAATTCTAATAATTCAAATAATAATTCTAGCAATAATTCTAGTAGTAATTCAAATAGCACTATTACATCAATGACAACTGATGAAAAAGAAGTATTTGATTTAATAAATAAACAAAGAACACAAAATGGATTATCAGCTTTAAAATTAGAGACAGAAACATTAAGAGTGGCAAGAATAAAGGCACAAGATAGGGTAGACAATAACTATTTTTCACATAATTCACCAACATATGGATCACCATTTCAAATGTTAAGTAGTTTTAAAATATCATATAAAACGGCAGGAGAAAATATAGCAGGAAACTCAAGCAATAGTGCAGCGGTGACGGCGTGGATGAATTCTTCAGGACATAAAGCTAATATTTTAAATAGTTCATTTAATTATACTGGAATAGGAGTGGTAAGTAGTTCGAAATATGGAAAAGTATATGTACAAATCTTTTTAGGAAAATAGAAAAACAATAATATCAAATAAAGCATATAATAAAATAGGTGATGCTTATGAAAAATTGTTTAAAACAATTATATGAAGATGCTAAAAATATAAAAGAAAAAGATCCAGCTTGTAGAAATGTATTGGAAGCAATAATTCTTTATCCAGGATTTCACGCAATATTTTTCCATAGAATAGCTCATTTTTTTTACACAAAAAAGATGTATTTTATAGCAAGATTAATTTCACAAATATCAAGACATCTTACAGGAATTGAGATTCATCCAGGTGCCAAAATTGGAAAAAGACTATTAATTGATCATGGAATGGGAGTTGTAATAGGAGAAACAGCAACAATAGGAAATGATTGCACAATATATCATAATAGTACATTAGGAGGAACAGGAAAAGATAAGTATAAAAGACATCCTGATATAGGGAATAATGTAATGGTTGGATCTGGAGCAAAAGTTTTAGGTCCAATAAAAATAGGAAATAATGTAAAAATAGGAGCGAATGCTGTTGTATTACATGATATACCTGATAATGTAACTGTTGTTGGAGTACCGGAGAGAATAGTAAAAAAATAGAAAAATCTTGCTATTTTAAAGCAAAAGTGATAAAATAACCTCGAACAATAAAAACTCGGGGGAGGATATAACATGTATGAGAGAAGTGCCATTGTATTAGAAAGATATTTTCATACACTATTTGGCTTTAATGAAAAAAATAATCTAAAGACAACATATAGTAATTATAAAGAAATAATCGAAGAAGTACAAAAATACCAACAAATCATACAAGAGGAAGAAGCAGTAATAGATGAATTTGATAAAGTTGCTAATGAAATAAGAGGCATTCAGCAAGAACAAAAGAAATTATATCAATCCAATATAAAAGTTGAAGAAGAAAGAAATAAATTATTTGAGGACTTAGATGAAACACCGGAACTTCTCGAGTCAAAATTAGAAAAGATAGAGCAAACAGTTGACAAAAACAATAAAAGATTAGAAGAACTAAAAGAAAATTTTATAGAATTTTTAAGTGAATTTAATGTAAAACAAAAAGAAAGAAATAAATGTTCAAAAGCAAGAAGATTAGAAGAAAAAAATCATATTCAATTAGTTGAAAAAATAAAAAAACAAATAGAAGAAGCTGATTTACGTAGAATAAAACAACTAAAAATGTTTGTGACTTCAGAAGAAAATGAGGAAGGAAAAAACAAAATTTTATTAGTGATGATAAATAATGGTAAAGACGAAAAGGTAGGGTTTAATGAACAAGTACTAAAAAAAGCAATAGACGTGAGAGTTGAAATTGCACAAAAAGAAGCAGAATGTTATGTTGTAGCATTTGATAGATTAAGAAAGCTAATAAATGAAATTGATGAAGATGACATAAAATTAGAAAAATATAAGAAAACACTAAGAGATACAAGTGTTAAATTAGAATTTTTAAAAGCAGAAAAAGAATACATAGTAAGCTTTTTAGATAATGAAAGAATGACTGCAATAAATGGAGCTAAAGTACATAAAAGCATGATGGAAGAAGCATGTGAAAAATTTGACTTAGATATTGAACAATTTAATAATTTATATCAATTAATTCTAAAAGAAATATCAGGAAAAGCTACAAATAAAAGTTATAATGAATTATATAATAAAGAATATCTAAAGAAAATTGAAGAAAAAGAGAGAAACTTTGAACAAGAAATTAATCATATAAAACTTCGTGCTGGAACAATAATTAATTCAAATTATTGGAGAATTGATGGAATAAAAAATATATATGAAGTATTTCAAAGTGAAGTAAGCACAAAATTCGAAAAAGATTTATCAGAATATAAGTTAGAAGAATTAGAAGAAACTGAAAAAATAGAAGAAAATGATGAATTTGAAGAAGAGGATGAAAACGAAGACGAAGACATATTTAATTATAGTTTTCCACTAAGCAAAAAAAATGTAGCAAGTAGGATGAAAAATAATGACGTTGAATCTAGAAAAAAAGTAGATGAGTATGAGGACGATTTTTATAGTAAAGATGAAGACAATGAAAATGATGAAGATGAAGAAGATATAGATGACTATGAAGAAATAGACGAAAAAAACGATTATTATAATAAAGAGTTGGAAGATGATTATTATTATGATGATGACGAAGAAGATAATGACGAACAAGAAGAACAGTCTGATGATGAGTTTTATGAAGATTACAAAAAGAATTTTAAAGAAAAAATAGAAAATAATAACCAGCAAAAAAATAACTCATTTACTGATGAAGAAGATGACGATGACGACGAATACTACTATGATGATGACTTAGAAGAAGATGACGATGAATATGATTCTGAATATGACAATGTTTATAAATACAATTATGAGCTAGATGATGATGAAAAAGAAACAAAAATGAAAAAAAGAATGTCTAACATAATAGAAAAGGAAAAAGAAAAAAGTTCAAAAAGCATATTCAACAAATTATTTAAAGATAAAAAATAATTAAAATGGAGAAAAAATGGAATTATACGAAAAGAATGGAAATATTTTATATATATTAAATGTATTAAAAAAATATAGTGATGAAGAACATAAATTGTCAGCAACAGAAATCGGTAATAAAATAAAAGAAGAATATAATGTAGAAATAGATTCAAGAACAATAAGAAGAAATATCAATCTACTAAAATATAAACTAGATTATGATATTAGTACTAGAGAAGAAAACGGAAAAGGATATTATATAAATAGAGATCCTGAAACTGATTTTGAACCAGGAGAAATAAGAGCTATTATAGATAATTTTAGTTATGCTAATTATATTGTTCCAAGCATATCAAATGAAATAATAAAAAAATGTAAAAATATGCAGAATGTCTATGAAAATGCTAAACTGAAAGATTACCATGTATATGCTAATAATGGTAAAACAGAAAACGCTGAAGTAATAAAAAATATTGAAGATATTTCAGATAGTATTTTCAACAATAATAAGATAAAATTTGAATATTGGAAATACGAAATAACAAATAAGTTGGAAAAGCAGATAGTAAGTACTCCAATAGTTTCACCATATGCAATAGTATATAATAAACAAGAATTTTATCTTATAGGAATAAAAGATGGACAAGAAAAATTTTATCATTATAGATTAGACAGAATGAAAAATGTAGAAAAGCTGAAAGAAAAGATATTAATAAAGAAAACAAAAGAACAAATAGAAGATTTTGCCGAATCAACAGTTGAAATGTTTGGCGGAAAAAAAGAAGAAGTCGAAGCAATCTGCGGAATGTGTCTTTTAAATGCAGTGTTTGATATATTTGGAAGAAACGTTACCATTGAAAAAATACCTAAGGATGACGAACATTTTAAATTAATTGTTGATACAAACATAATGGGATTTAAAATGTGGGCAATGAGAAACATTGACTTAGTTGAAGTAAGAAGACCAATTAGTTTAAGAAATGAAATGAAAGACATCATTGAAAAAGCTAATAAGAGATATCAAGATTAATTTTTATGTTTTGCTTGACTTATGTGAATTTTTAGAAGAGTTTAAGCATCTTTATACCACGAAAACAGACTTATTAAATTTTTAAGAGAGTATCAAATCAGTTGTCAGGTTGATACTCTCTTTTTATATAAATTTTTATCGAGAATGATTTTTATTATATATTAAATCTTTAAATAAAATAAAAAAAGTATTTTATATATTTTTCAAACATTACATTACATGACCAGCCCTATGTATAAAAATAAATATTAATGTAAAATAAATATATAAAAAATGTTATAAAATTGTAGGAGAAAAAATGAAAACAGAGTTTTATGAATTAGATAATTATATTAATATAGACGAACCAAAATTAATTTTATTAGGAGGAGTAAAAGGAGTTGGAAAAACAACACTTTTAACTAATATTGCTGCAAATTTATCATTACATCAAGATATACCAGTATTATTTTTTTCACTAGAAGAAAATTATATTAGAACTGACATGAAAGAATTAAATTATGATGAATTCACAAAGCAAATAAAAGATTTACCAAATAATTTTTGCATATCAGATAAAATTATTTTAAAAGAATCAATGGTAACAGCTGATGAATTAAGAAGGATAAGAAGCCCATATTTAGGAGAAATTTTAAATAAAGAATCATATCTTGAACTGTATGCTGCAATAGAGGATTTAAAACAATCAAAATTAATTGTAAGGGATGAAATGCCCATTACAATTAATGAAATAGTACAATACATTAGAGAATACGTAGAAAAAGAACATATTAAAGTTGTTATATTAGACAACATAAAACTTATACAGTATGATAAAAATCAGATGTTTGATGAAAGTGATGAACTAAAACATAGTATGGAAATATTAAAACAACTTTGCGCTGTATTTAATATTACTATTTTAATAGCAGATGATTTAGAATACTTTGGAAAAGATAACTTTAAACTATCAAATTATTTTAAAGATGAATATACAAAACTGGCAGATGTATTTATGATAATGAATAGAAAAAAATATGATACTTATGATCAACATAAGACTGCAGAAATATATATTTCAAAGAAAAATAGCAAAGAAATAGATAAGATAAAACTGATGTATAATGACTATAATTTTCAATATTTAAATATACCTAATAAAGAATTGACTTATGAACAGGAAGAATTTAAATCAAGAAAAAGACAATTATTTAAAAAAATTGAAAATAACAATCAAATTCTTTTAAATCCTAATGAATTTGATATTTGTGATATTACGGAAATTATTGAGAAAGAATTTAAAAAGCAAAACAAAAAATATAAAATTTGTGATTTTTTTGAAAGTATTGTTATAGAACAGCTAATTGATAATAACCTAGAAGAATATATTGAAACATTCAAAGATGTTGAAGCTGTAATATTTATTATATATACTTATGAATTAGCTGACAAAATAAAAGAATTTGTTTACGATATAAGCAAAAGAATATCAAATACAGGAATCAAGAAAAAATGCATATACATTTCAGATTTCTATGGTATAGGATTCTTTTCTTTACCTGAAAAATTTGGACAAGATGATGATGATACCATCTTTTTTTAGAAAAAATAATTAATAATATAAAAAGAATTAAAAAAATAGTTTTGGATTAATCCAAGACTATTTTTTAAATCAAATAGCATTATATGACCAACAACATTGAACTATTAATCTCAGAAATATATAATTCATTAAAAATATAATAAGTCAAATGAATATAGGAGGTAATAAAAATGAAAACAGGATTTCATAATTTAGATAATAATATAAAAATAAAAGGGGGAGACTTAATTATAATAGCATCAAGACCTGCAATGGGTAAAACAACTCTGGCTCTAAATATATTAGGCAATGTAGCAATTAAGGACAAGAAATCCGTTGCATTTTTTAGCCTTGAAGAAAATATGGAAAATATAGTTAATAAATTAATTATAAGAACATCAATGGTTGAAGCAGATAAATTTAAAACATATGACCAATATCAAAAAGGTCAAATACTAAAACCAAAATTTACAGATGATGATTGGGATAGAATTTCTTATGGTGTAAATTCATTGAAAGATGCTCCTATCTTTATAGATGTAACTGCACCACAAACAATAGATAATATTTTTAAGAAATCATGTGAATTAAAAGAAAAAGAAAATATAGAACTTATTATAATAGATTATCTTCAACTTATACAGGTTAATAAAAGAAAAGCATTAAGCAGAGATGATGAAATTGATGAGATATTACAAGAATTGAAAACATTAGCAGAAAAATTAAATGTCCCAGTAATTGTTACATCGCAATTATCTAGAAGACCAGAAGAAAGAGAGGATAAAAGACCAGTAATAACTGATTTTACAAATACAGCATCAAGTATTTTAAAATATGCGGATAAGATTTGGTTTTTATATAGAGACTCATATTATAATAAAGAAAATAAAAGTAATATAACTGATATTATAATCGCCCAAAATGGGAATAAAAATGAAAATACTAGTACAATTAAATTAGGTTGGATGCCTGAATATTTTATGTTTGGAAATACTATCAATCTTGAAAAAAATTAATTATTCAAAAGAAGGGAGTAAATAAAAATGGAAAATAGAGTAGAATTTTGTTGTCATACTAAAATGTCAACATTGCAAGGAATAAATTCTGCAAGAGAATATATGCAAGAAGCAATAAATAGAGGAGATAAAGCAATTGCGATTACAGATACTGACAGCACTCAAAGTTTTTTTGATGCAAATAATTATTTAAGACTTTATTCAGATAATAAAGATTTTAAGATTATATATGGAGCAGAAATGCATTTTAAAATTTCTGAAAACACCAATAAATTATATTCAATATATATTTATGTGAAGAAACAAGAAGGTTTAAAAAATTTATATGAATTAATTTCAAAAGCATATAGAAATATAATAAATGGAATACCAGTAATTTATAAAAAAAATTTAAATGAATATAGAAGCGGTTTGTTATATGCTGCAATAGGAAATCAAAGTGAAGTATATCAAAATATTAAAGAACAAAATATTGATGATATAATAAAATTTTATGATTTTATTGGCATTGAACCAAATGAAGACAATAAAAATATAAATACAAAAATTAATGAGTTATGCAATGCAAACGATAAATTGCTTATAGGTACTTCAGAATGCAACTTTATTAATAAAGAAGATTTTAGATGTAATGAGGTATTGAATTTTTATAAAAAAAGTTCTGATATTAAAAATGGAAATAATAAATATTTTCGTACTACGGATGAATTAATAAAATGTTTTGATTACATTAAAAATTCAAAAGAAATAGTTATAGATAATTCAATAAAAATTGCTGAACAAATAGAAAATATCAATTTAGTACCAGAAAGAAAAAAATATCCTAAAATAAAATCAGCCAATAAGATTATTGAAAACAAATGTTATGATAGGGCAAAAGAAATATATGGGACAATATTACCTGAAGAAATAAAAGAAAGATTAGAATTAGAATTATCCTCAATTGAAACTAATAATTTTGAAAGTATATATCTAATAACAAGTGATATAGTTGAATATTCAAATAAATTGGGCTACGAAGTAACTAGCAGAGGAAGTGTTGGAAATTCATTTGTTGCATATTTATTGGGAATTACAGATATAAATCCAATAGAATACAATCTTCCATTCGAATTTTTTGCAGGAATAAATTATAATAAAGAACCTGATATAGACTTAAATTTTTCAAAAGAAATTCAGCCCCGAATATTTGATTATTTACAAGAAAAGTATGGAAAAGATAAAATTATATGGTGTGGTAAAATAGGAACATTTACATATAATACATTAGAAAAATGCTGTAAAGAATATTTAAATACTTTTGAAACAGAGAAGGCATATAATAAAGAAAATATAATTAAAAAATTATCTGGAATAAAAAGAGATACAGGCGAACATCCAGGAGGAGTTTTTATAATTCCAGAAGATATGGAAATAACAGATATTTGCCCAACAGAAATTGGAAAAAACGGATATGTTAAAACACATAATAATTATAACGAAATATTAGATGCAGGATTATATAGTTTTGATATATTAGTACATGATATTCCAACTATGTTATATGAACTAAAAAGAGAAACAAAAATAGATTCTAAAAAAATAAAATTAGATGATAAAGAAACATTAGAATTATTCCAACACATAAATGATGATTCATATCCAATTAGTATAGATGGAATACCAGGATTTGGAACAACTTTTGTAAAGAAAATGCTTGAAAGTGCAAAACCACAAAATTTTAATGATTTAGTTTGTATAACTGCACTTTTAAACGGTACAGACACTTGGAAGTATAATGCAAATTCATTAATTGAAAAAGAAAACAAAAGAGTAGATGAGGTTATTTCAAATAGAGAAGATATGTATAATTATCTTGTGAAAAATGGGATTGAAAAAAATACAGCTTATGAAATAGTTGAATTTGTTAGAAAAGGAAGAGCTGCTAAATTTCAATGGTTAAAAGAAGAATGGGATGTATATAAAAAAATATTACAAGAACATAATATTCCAGAATGGTATATCAAATCAGCTGAAAAAATAAGATATATGTTTCCAAAAGCCTATGCAATAGAAAATACAATAAATTCATTTAAAATAGCATGGTATAAGATACATTATCCTGAAGCATTTTATAAAATATATTTTAAATTAAAATCAGATTTTAACATAAATGATTATTATTGTAAAAGACAAGTCAAAACTCAATTAAATAGATTATACGACTTAAAAGAAACTCCGAACAATAATATTGAAGAAGAAAAAATAATTGACTTAAAATTAATATTAGAAATGTTCAATAGAGGAATATTAAAGGAAAAAACGGAACTAAAAGATGACTATAACTTAATAAACTCAAGGGCAATAGGCGATTATTGTAGAAGTATAAAACACAAATTTAATACAGAAGAATTAGCAGTTTTGGTATACAGAAACAAAAGAATGAATATCAAAGAAAAAATAGAAAAATATACAGATTTGATAAATAATTATCCTGATATGGAGGTTATTGAAAGAATTAATTGCAAACATTATGATAGTGTAAAAACTATGATAAAAGAAGAAATACAAAGATTAAAGACTTTATATAAAGAATTAACAGAAGATAATTCTGATAGTATCTGTGTTTGGACAGAATACAATAAATCAACATTAAAATATGAACACAATAGTGATATAAAAAATACATTCAAAACTTATAAAGAAGCATATAAAGATATACAAGACTATATAGAAGAATATAATGACACAATATCTTTCCAAATAACAAAAAAGTATTTTAATAAAGAAAACAAAGAAATTTATGCAAGATACATTGTAGAAAATAAAAAAATAAAACTTATAGATATATTAGAAAACCGTAATGATTTTTTAGATATAGACTCAATATTTTTGAACCTTCCAACACCATTTAAAAAAGGTGATGTGCTGATATCAAAAAGCAGAACAATGTTTAATTATGGCGATTATAGTGATATTTTTGTTTTAGATTATTTATGTACTTGGAGAGATGACTTAGAAGAATTTTTAGCAAAAGGAAATTATGATTCTTCAGACATGGTTGGGTATGGATATTATTTCTATGGAGAAGATTCTACAGAATTTGTAAGAGATAACAAATGGGATTATGATAGTTTTGAATATTATGATGGTAACTTTACTGGAAAGGATAGAATTTTAAAAGATATAAGCAGTTTTATAAAAGACAAAATTGGACTAGAGTTATTTATCCACGCTTATGATTATTATAAAAATGACTATAAAAACAATATGCCGAATTTTTATACTGATGAAGGTCTAAAATTAGCAGGTTTTAGTGAAGAAGATATTAAAAAAATTAATAATAAAAAATAAAAAATGGAGGAATTATGAAAAAAGATAATTTAGACAAAAGTATAAGAATTAGTAATGGCATTATAGGCTTTGCTATTGGTGATGCGCTTGGTGTTCCAGCCGAATTTAAAACTAGAAATGAATTAGAATTAAATCCAATTACAGATATGGTTGGAGATGGAACATATAATTTACCTGCTGGAACTTGGTCTGATGACACATCAATGACACTTGCAACTATGGATTCTATTATAAACAAAAAAACAATAGATACAAATGATATAGCAGATAAATTTTTAGACTGGTTTAGAAATGCAAAATATACTGCAACAAATGAAACTTTTGACATAGGAAGAACAACCTTACAAGCACTTGCAAAATATGAATTAAAAATATGTGAAGCAAGTAAATGCGGAGAAAATAATGAATATAGTAATGGCAATGGCTCATTGATGAGAATATTGCCTATTGCATATTATATATATCATAAAGAGATTACAGACAATCAAAAAATATATAATATTATAAAAGAAGTTTCTTCAATAACACATTCACATGAAATAAGCATACTAGGATGTTATATATATGTCAAATTTGTATTAGAACTGTTAAATGGAGAGGACAAAATAAAAGCATATAAAAAGATACAAAACCAAGACTACAGTATGTTTAGTAGCAATACTATAAAGAAATATAGTAGAATTTTAAATAATGATATACAAAAGTTGGATAAAGACAATATTTCAACAAGTGGATATGTAGTAAGTACATTAGAAGCAACAATGTGGTTATTTCTAAATTCTAATAATTACAATTCTACTATTATAAAAGCTGTTAATATGGGAGAAGATACGGACACTATTACTGCTTGCACAGGTGGTTTATTGGGGCTGTATTATGGAATAGAAAATATACAAGATAAATGGAAACAAAACTTAAAAAAATATAAATATATTATTGAATTATGTGATAAATTTGATGAAACATTAATTTAAAAAATAAAATTGAAATAAAAAAGGAGAGAATATATATGGAAATAAACAATTTAAACAAAGAATATACATTAGAAAATTTTATATTAGGAGATTACAACAACTTGGTATCGAATGTTGCAAAATCAGTTATTGAAAATACCGAAAAATGTTATAATCCATTATTAATATATGGAAAAGAAGGATTAGGAAAAACACATCTAATGCAAGCTATTGGAAACAAAATATTAGAAAATAATCCAAAATTTAATGTCTTATATGTTACATCAGAACAATTTATAAATGAACTTGTAGAAGATATAAAAAATGGAAAACAAGATTTATTTAGAAATAAATATAGAAATGTTGATGCTTTACTAATTGATGATATTCAATATATAGCAGGAAAAGACAGAGTTCAAAACGAATTATTCTATACGTTTAATGATTTAAAAGAAAATGGAAAACAAATTATAATATCTAGTGATAGACCACCTAAAGATATTGAATTTTTAGAAGATAGATTAAAATCAAGATTTGAAAATGGAATTTTTGTAGAGTTATTAATGCCAGATTATGACACAAAAATAAAAATAATGAAAAAATATTCTGAGAGAATTGAATTTGATGTGGATGACAAAACACTAGCAGAAATTTTGAAAAATGATAACTTAAATATTCGTGAACTAGAGGGAATTTTAAATCAATTAAAATTAATTTGTGGAGCAAAAATAACAGAAGAATTAGAGAAAATTATAGACTTTTATAAAAAATAAAACATTGTAAAATTTGCTTATATATGGTATTATTTATTTAGTAAAAAATATTAGAGAAAAGTTGGGGTATATCATGGATTTATACGAAAAAAATGGAAATATATTATACATACTAAATGAATAAAAAAATATAGTGATATTTTTGTTTTAGATTATTTATGTACTTGGAGAGATGACTTAGAAGAATTTTTAGCAAAAGAAAATTATGATTCTTCAGACATGGTTGGGTATGGATATTATTTCTATGGAGAAGATTCTACAGAATTTGTAAGAGATAACAAATGGGATTATGATAGTTTTGAATATTATGATGGTAACTTTATTGGAAAGGATAGAATTTTAAAAGATATAAGCAGTTTTATTAAAGACAAAATTGGACTAGAGTTATTTATTCACGCTTATGATTATTATAAAAATGACTATAAAAACAATATGCCAAATTTTTATACTGATGAAGGACTAAAATTAGCTGGTTTTAGTGAAGAAGATATTACAAAAATTAATCATTGATAAAAATAAGGAGGTAGCAACAATGGTCCAAATTACAAAGTGAAAATTGTAATTCCAAAGCGGAGCATAACCAAGAAGATACTGAAAGTTCAAAACAGCAAATTTGATTTATATATTCGGTTTAAGGAGACAGAGTATTGCAAATCAGGAGGACACCTTTATATAGAATTAAAGAGAAGGTACAAATTGGATGATAGATTAAAAAAGCCAAATGAATGTATTGAGGTAAAACTTGGAATTAGTCACAAAAAGTACTATGGCAGTATTGTTTTACAACCAGATTTTTTTATTCCGGAAAATTGGCATTCATCGGTTGATTCAAGGGAAGATGAGATGGCTTATAGACAATACAAACGCGAAATTAGAAGAATGGGAATAAACACCAATAATTATACTAATTATGAAAAAAACAACGCTTATCGACCATTCCAGGGTGGAGATTGTACAGGAGGAAAATAACATGCCATTAAAAAATTATAAAGATTTAGATTTGAAACCTGAAAAGGCAACGCAGGAAGAACTTGAACAACTTAGAAGAAAGTATAGAGTATCGGATTTATTTGATACAAGTTCAAGAGAATTTCTTCGTAAACAGGAAGAAAAGAAGTCAGGAAAAAATGTCTAGATTGTAATTTAGATATTGTTAGTTATAAAAAGTAAATTTATAAAAAACATATATTGAATCAATACGATTTAGTATATGTTTTTTATTAATTTGTTGTAATATTTAGTGCTATTTGATTAAAGTTTTTCGACTTTTTTGTAATATTTATTTTTCAAATGAAAAAATAAGCGACAATTTGCAAAACAGTTTTACAATAATATTCAAAAGTGATAAAATATTTGCAAAACAATGAGATGAGAGATAAAGAACTTTGCTGATATTGATATAGAAAAGGAGTAGAAAAATGGAAATAGAAAGAAAATTTAAAGTTTTAAAACTTCCGAACAATATTGAAAAATATGAAAAAACAGAAATTGAACAAGGATATTTATGTATAAAACCAACAGTTAGAATTAGAAAAAATGATGATATATATACACTAAATTACAAATGGAAGGATAAAAATATTGTTGAACAAAATGCTATACAAAATATAGAATATGAAATGCCTCTTACAAAAGAAAATTATGAGCATTTATTTTCAAAGGTTGATAATAATATGATTATTAAAACAAGATACAAAATACCTATTGAAAACAAATTAATAGCAGAAGTTGACGTATTTCATGGAAAGCTAGAAGGGCTTGTATTTTCAGAAGTAGAATTTAAGAATTTAAATGATTCAGAAAATTTTAAGAAACCTGAATGGATGGGAGAAGATATATCGTTTGATAAAAGATATGATAATACAGTATTATCTAAAATTGATAAGTATGATAAAAAGTATTTTAAATAAGATCTAATAACTGAAAAATAATATAATTATCAAAAATAAATAAAATTGTAAGAAAATCTTGTAACAAAATGTAATTTCATACGTCATATATGCAAAGGAGGATAAAAGTTATGCAGGATATTGAAAAAATATACGAAGAATATTTTGAAACAGTAAATAAATACTTATTCTGTTTAACTCATAATAATGATATTTCTGAAGAACTTACCCAAGAAACTTTTTATAAAGCGGTAAAGAAAATTGATACATATAAAGGAGAATGTAAAATGTCAGCATGGTTATGTCAGATTGCAAAAAATCTTTGGTATGACCAATGTAGAAAAAATAAAAAGTTTGTAGATACAAAAGAAGATGAATTATTAAATATAAAAGCATTAAATACATTAGAAGAACAAGTTATAGCAAAAGATGAAAAAATTTCATTATATAAAAAGATGCAGTGTTTAGATGAGAAAACAAGAGAAGTAATGTATTTAAGAATAACTGGAGAACTTAGTTTTAAAGAAATAGGAATTATTTTGAATAAAACAGAAAACTGGGCTAGAGTAACATTTTATCGTGGAAAAAATAAATTAAAGGAGGTTGAATGATATGAGAGTAGAAAAAAATTGTAAAATTGTTCAAGATTTATTACCTAATTACATTGATGGATTAACAAATGAAGAAACTAATTTATTTATTGAAGAACATCTCAAAGGCTGTAGTGATTGCCAACAAGTATTAAAAAATATGAAACAAAAATTAGTTGAGGAGAAACCTAAGAAAAACTTAAAAGAAGTAAAGTATATAAAAAAATATAATAAAAAATTAAAGATACTAAAATTAATAATTTTTCTTATCTTAATAATTTCTCTTGCAATAGTTGTACATTATTATTTATTATTTAAAAATGCTTATTTTAGTGCTGCAAATCAATTATTTAGTATATATTCAGATGGCATGTATCCAGATGCATTTTATGCAACTATAGAAGATATATCTGATACTGGAGTTTATGGGGTAGAGGAAATAACTGTTAAAGGGTTAGATGTAAATGATAAAAATCATAGAGGAAAATACTGTTTTACAGTTGCTATGGATAATGTAGGAGATGCTTTTAAAATAAAATGTAATGGAAATGATATTAGTTTTGAACAGTTAAAAGTGGGACAAAAAATAGCAATATATAATTATGGAGATATATCAGAAGGAGAACCTCCTACTTTAAATCAAGTAAGAATGATAGTGGTTATAGATGATGCAGTAGATAGTGATAATAATAATTTAGTTGGAGATTTCTTATTTTCAGAAGAGGGAAAATAAGAATATAAAACAGGTGATTACTAAATAAAGTGCTAGTTAATAGCACTTTATTTTAATATTATAAAAAAGTTGAAAAATGTCGTAGACAATGCTAAAATATAGATATATATTGTAAAAAAGCAAAATAAACGAAAGTTTATGACGCAAAGCCAAAGGTCTAAAAGCATGTATGCTTATGATGGCTAGGTTGCACAAATGAAAAGGGGGAATTTTTATGGAAATGAAGAAAATACTAAAAATTGTTGGAATTATAATACTAGCATTAATACTTATAATATTAATTTATTTTTCAACTATACATTTTAATGGCTTTCTAAAAAAAGAAAATGTAATGACAAGAGAAGAAGTAGTCTCATTATTAAAAAAAGGAGAAGAATATCCTAATTATTATTATTCATCTGAGGAATACATATTTTTTAGAAATTTGAATGAAATTAAAACAGAATATTATATAAAAGATGGTGTTATAAAATGTGTTGGAGACAATGGGAATATTTTGAGATGGGAAAATTATAATACTGACGAAGTAATTAGTATAATGGGAGAAAACAATGAAAAAATGTATGCTGGAATTTCATCTTTAAAAAGTTATTATAATCATGAAGATGATACAGTTTTATATAATCAAAGAGGTTTTGATTATTCAATAATCGCTGACGAAAAAAAATTCAATACTAATTTTGAATATTTAGGTGAAAAACAGTATAATGGAAGAACGACTATACTTGTCCAAGTATGGAATAAAGATAGTGTTAAAGTTAATTCAACAATTTTTTATATTGATAAGGATTCTGGATTAGTAATGAGAAGAATTGATTATAGTGCAATGGGATTAATAAAATTAGATTGCAATAGAAATGTAAAATTTGATGTAGTTACTGATAAAGATGTAGAAAAACCAGACTTAGATAATTATGAGGTATTAAATAGTGAAAAATAAAATGGAACAAAACAGATATAAAAATATAAAATTAACACGGAGACATTGAACAAGCAAATTGCATAACACATTCTGGGAAGTTTCATGTAGATGATGTCATATCAACAATATTTCTTAGTAAACTTAAAGAAAATATTATTTTAACAAGAGTATCATATATAAATGAAAAATGGAATCTAAAGAACAAACTAGTCTATGATATAGGGCTTCGGAGAATTTGACCATCATCAAAAAAATAGAAATGGACAGAGAAAAAATGGGATTTATTATTCATCAATAGGACTATTATGGAAAAAATTCGGAAAAGAATACTTAAAAGATTTAAGAATAAAAAATATAGAAAAAGTCTATGACTATATGGATAATGAATTAATACAATATATAGATGCAACAGATAATATGCAAATGGAATATTTATTTAAAACATGCGATTGCAGAAGTTGAGGCCATAGAAATAATTAAAAAAACAATAAACGAATCCAAAGAAGACTATGTTGTATTTGATAAAGAATTACCATATAGAAAGGCAATTGAGTTATTAGAAAATAAAAATATTAAATATTTAATTTTTAAATCAAAAAGAGAATGCTATGATATTAGAATAATAGATGCAAAATTAAATTTTAAAAATGAAATTGTTATAGATGATATAAAACAGGCGAGAAAGGTATCCAAAATTGAAGATTTATTGTATGTGGATACACATGGAAAATTATGTTGTACTAAAACTTTAGAATCTGCAATAAATTTGGTAAAATACAATGAAATATAAAAAGAGGTTCCTCAAAGGGAACCTTTTTTTAAAACTTAAATATCAATTTTAGGTTGATACTTCTCAAGCCACATATTAACCTGACACAAATACGCCATAAGCTGAGGACCAGTCCTTGGGTGTCAAAAAACAACACGAACAGATAACCGTTGATACTGTAAGAAAATGTGGAAAAACCACAATGTACAAAAATGAAGTTTTTTATAAAAATAACGAAAAAATAATATAAAACATGTGATTACTGAAATAAAGTGTTAGTTAATGGCACTTTATTTTAATATTATAAAAATTATAAATAACTTTTGAAAATGTCACAAAAAATTTTAAAAATTAACTTTTAATTATGTCATAGTGAACTGCTTGATTACAGTTCACTATTATATTTATCCAACTCTTGGATGTCAGGATATTATATTAATATTACTAATTGTAAGAAAAAAATTATATGATTTTTTAAATTTTTGCAAAATTCGACAAATTTTGCAAAAAAACTGTGCTAAACTTTAAAAAATATTCATAGTAATAGCAGAAACAATGGTGATATATATATTTATATTCAAATTAGGAGGGATTTTAATTGAACAATGAGATAAGACACTTAAAAAAAAGTAGAACAGAAAATAGAAGAAACATATTAATTGGTGGAGCCTGGCCATATGCAAACAGTTCTTTACACTTAGGGCATTTAGCAGCATTAATCTCTGGAGATTTTTTAAAAAGATATCATGAGTTATTAGGAGATAATGTTTTATATGTTTCTGGAACTGATTGTCATGGAACACCTATCACAGAAAGAGCTAAAAGTGAGAAAATAGAACCAAAAGACATTGCAGAAAAGTATCATAATGAATTTAAAAGTATCTTTGAAAAAATGAATTTTTCTTATGATTTATATACTAAAACTTATGATGAATATCATAAGAAACATGTAGAAAAAATGTTTTTAAAAATGTACGAAAATAGATACATTTATCCTAAAAAAAATTTACAACCATATTGTGAACATTGTGGTAAATTTGAGGCTGATAGAGAATTAGAATTAATTTGCCCTAATTGCGGATTAGTTACAAAAGGAGATCAATGTGATTGTGGTTATGTTCCTAATGAAGATGATTTAATTGGAGCAACATGTAGAGAATGTGGAAATAAAACTGTACAAAAAGAAAATACACATTTATACATAGCATTGTCAAAATTTCAAAGTCAGATAGAACAATATGTTAAAGAAAAACAAAAGAACTGGAGAATTGCATCAATAAATGAAACAGAAAAATATTTAAAAGAAGGGTTAAAAGATAGAGCAGTAACAAGAGATTTGTCTTGGGGGGTTGATATTCCAGTTGAAGGTTTTAAAGACAAAAAAATGTATGTATGGATTGATGCAGTATTAGGATATGTTACAGCAACACAAAAAATTTGTGAAGAAAAAGGATTAAATTGGGAAGATTTTTGGAAAGAAGATAATAATATTAAAATGTATATGTGCCATGGAAAAGATAATATAACATTCCATACTATAATCTTACCAGCCTTATTGATGGCCATGGAAGAAAATTATCACTTACCAGATGTGATGGTTGCAACACAATACTTAAATATAAACTCTGAAAAAATATCAAAAAGTAAAGGCAATGGAATAACAATACAACAAATGGTAGACGAATATAATGTGGATTCTTTAAGATATTATATGATAGCATATGGACCAGAAAATAAAGATGTAGATTTTACAGTAGAAAATTATATTAATGTACATAATTCAGATATAGTAAACAAATTTGGAAACTTTGTAAATAGAACTTTAAAATTCAAAGGTTTAGATGAAATTCCTTTAGGCATTATGGATACACAGATGAAAGAGAAAATTGATGAAACTTATAAAGAGGTATCTGAATATATAGAAAATCTGGAATTTAAGAAAGCATGTAGTAAAATAATAGAGTTAATTGAGATGGGAAATAAATATTATGATGAAAGAAAACCATGGATACAAAAGAGAGAAAATATAGAAGAATTTAATAATACTATTTATACTTGTACTAATGTAATTGCTAATTTATCTAATCTAATTGAACCAATAATGCCACAAACATCTAATAGATTAAGGGAATATTTGAAAATTGAAAGACCATTATGGAAACAAATACAAATAAAAGAAAAAATATCACTTAATAATGTAGGAATGCTTTTCGAGAGAATTGACATTAATAAAAACAAATAAAGATAAAAGCAAAACAGTATAGAGAAATGCTGATTTTGCTTTTTTATATATAAAAGAAAGGTTATGTTTAAAGTGAATAATATACTAAATAATAAAAACAAAGACGAAGTAAAGGAAGAGCTAAAAAAAGTAATAGATATAGGAATAGAGTTTAAATGCCAAGAAAATTTTGCTCAAAATAAATTTACAGAAGAACAAATACAGGAGATTTTGGAAACACCAACAAAAGGAGTTGAACTTGATAAGTTAGTTGAAAATTTCAAAGAAGATATCCTACCATATTGTTCAAATTTTTCTACAACCAATTTTATGGGATTTCCTGATTCAGGAAATTCAATTGCAGGATTAAGTGGAGCAATTTTAGCTGATTTGCTTCAACAAAACTTAATCAATTCAAGTTTTTGTGCTCCTATTGCAACATTTATGGAAATAGCTGTAATTAAATGGTTAAGAGAATTAATAGGTTATAGTATAAAACAGATAAAAAATATATATGACGTTGGAGGAATCATTACGTATGGAGGAACTGGGAGTAATGCAACAGCAATTCTTTTAGCAAGAGAAAACCATAGAAAAAATACAATGAAAAATGGAGTAACAAATCCAAATGATTATAAGGTAATAATTCCGAAGGGAATAGGACATTATAGTATCAGAAGTAGTTGTATGTGGTTAGGATGTGGAGATAATATTATAGAAGTTCCAACAAATAATTTTAAATATGACTTGAAAAAGTTAAGAGAAGTCATAAAGGAGAATAAGGGAAAAATAATGTGTGTTGTTGCCTATGTTGGAGACAGCAGAACTATGTCAATTGAAAATTTACAAGAAGTTTATGAAGTTGTTAAAAGTGAAGATAAAAATATTTGGCTACATGCTGATGCATGTCATGGATTTTCACTTGCTTTTAGCGAGAAATTAAAAAATAAGATAAAGGGATTAGAACTATTTGACAGTATTTCAACAGACCCACATAAAGTATTAATGATACCATACACATTAAGTGCATTATTAATAAAAGATACAGAAAAAATAAAGATGATATCATCTACATCTGATTTAATAATGCAAGAACAATATGCATTTGGACAAGTAACACCATTTATAGGCTCAAAAAGTTGGGTATCACTAAAAGCGTGGTTTGTATTGAAAAATTTAGGAGTAGAAGAAATAGGAAATATAATAGAAAGAAGACATGAGATGGCAGTTTTTTTAGGAGATGAAATAAATAAATCAAAGGATTTTATTCTACTAAATGATATAAATATAAATTCAGTTGTATTTATGTATGTTGGCAATAAAATCAATATAAAATACAATATTGATGAACTGAATAGCATAAATAAAAAGATAAAAGAAGTTATAGACAATGAAAAAATATATTATTTACATCAATTTTCAATACCTGATAATTTAGGTGTACTGAAAAAGGACGTAGTTGTTTATCCATTAAGATATATGTCAGGAAATGATAATATAGAGAAA
This sequence comes from uncultured Clostridia bacterium, assembly GCA_934130705.1. Next base: position 1,839 of record CAKOYL010000006.1, on the reverse strand, counting down.
GATGATATAAAAAAAATGCTCTCATATGTTAGAAAAAAAGCAGAAGAAATTGTAGATGAAATGAAATAAATGGGGGAGATAATGTGAATAGTTTATGCTTAAAATTTAAGAATGAAATGTACAATGAATTTCCAAAACTTAATTTTGGAATAATAATATATGGTTCAAATATTTTAGATATTAATTCAAGTGATTTGGATGTATGCATTATTTGTGATAATATTTGTACAAAAGATAAAGAAAAAATAACAAAAAAGGTTATAGAATTTCATCATGAAAATAATTTAAAGATTGACCAAGAAGTTCCATATGAAAGCAAATTAATATTATCGTATCAAGATATAAAAGAGGCTATTAATGATAATCCTTTTGTAAATAGAGGAATAGTTTCAATTAATCCAATTGTGAAAACAGAAGAATTTCTTGCTTCAAAAGAAATGAAAAAAAGATTAATATTAAATATACTTACAACAAAACATATCTCAATTAACTGCAAAAAAAAAATTAAAGAATATGAAGATAAAGCTTGGGATCTCATAATTAATACAATTATTGAATATGCAAGTTTGAATGATTTATCGCCAGAAAATATACTAAATAATCTTTATTACGATGCAAATACTGGCAATGAAGGTGAAATGTTTTTGGGGTATAAAAATAATAGCAAGGAAAAGGAAGAATATTTAATAAAACAAATAAAAAAGGCATTAAATAGATACAGAAAGAAGAAAAAGACAATAATTTTATGTAATAATTTGAATCCATATTTGCCGGATAAAAAAATGAAATTAAAATTAGCTTCAAGTATAAATTTATTAAAAACTTATCCTACTGCAACTTCAAATAAAATAAACAGAATTATATCAGATAAGTTAAAAATACCTATAGAAACGACAATTGTCACTAATGGTTCTACAGAAGCATTTGATTATTTATTAAGAATACCCAAAGTAAAAAAAGTAGGAATTTTTACTCCAACATTTTGGGGATATGAAAGTGCATGCAAAAGAAACAATTGTGAAGTTATAAAAGTACCATTGAGAGATAACAGATATTATGAATATGATAAGATTAGTGAATTAAGTAAAAATGTTGATATGATATTTCTATGTAATCCCAATAATCCTACATTAGATACTTTAAATCGAAAAAAATTATTGGAGATTATTAAAAAAAATCAAAATTGTCACTTTGTAATAGATGAAACAGAACTTGTATTTAATGCTGACTATTCAGAAAGAACATTAATTAATGAAACAATAAATAATATTAATTTATCAGTTATTACTTCGGTGTCTAAATTTTTTGGAGTGCCAGGTTTAAGATGTGGTTTTATTATAACAAACAAAGTTAACACAAAAGAAATTAATAAATTTAGAGTATTATTTTCTATTAACATATTTTCAGAACTATTTATGATAAATTATTTTAATAGATTTAATGATATAAAGTTAATAAATAAAATTCAAAAAAATTTTACATATCTTATTTCAAAGTTAAATTCAAAATATATAAAAGAGATAGTAAATGTAAATACAGGATTTATATTAATAAGATTTGAAGATACAATTGATGTAAATGATTTAACAGAGTATCTTCAAGAACATGGAATTATAATTAGAAATATAAAAAAATCATATCCTAATTTTTGTGGAGAATGTATAAGAGTCTCAGCAGGAAAAAGAAATGAGTTTAAAAAGTTAATTAAATATTTTAATTTATATATGGAAAATAAAACAAAATAGAAAGGAAGAATATATATTTATAATATTAATAAGGAATTATTTATAAGAGAAGAATTAAATGGGATAACAGTTTATGATATAGTAAAAAATATCT
>CAKOYL010000005.1 GCA_934130705.1 uncultured Clostridia bacterium | reverse complement strand
GTTAGTGTAAAATTTTAGTTGGCAAAATTAAAAAAAGATTTTAATGTTTTTAAAATAAGAAAAAACATAAATAATTTCCCTTAAATGTTGATTTGCGTGTAACATTTTTAAGGGGGATCATTTATGTTTGATAATATTGTAGCAAATAATAATATAAATTTCAATGATTTAGAAAAAAAAATCTATAAATTTGTGTGCAATTTGGGTTGTTGCATATTAAAGACATTATTAGAAAATTATGACAATAAGATTAAAGAAAACAGAGATAAAAAAATTTTCCGACATAAGGGATATAAAGTAAATTCAATAAAAACAGTATTAGGTATTGTAACATATAAAAGAGCAATTTATGAATATACAGAAAATGAAAACACGAAAAGAGAATGCAAAAAATATATTTTTCTGTTAGATGAATTAGTAAATATAACAGCAATAGGCAAAATATCAGCAAACTTAGTAGAGAAGATATTAAGTACAGCTGTAGAAACAAATTCATATAGGGACGCTTCATCACAACTTATGGAAAACATAAATATAGCAATAAGCCACGAAGCAGTAAGAAATGTTGTTATACAAGAAGGTATGAAAATTATTGAGAAAGAACAAGAAGAAATAAAATTAGATAGTAAGGATAAACTAATACCAGGAATAAAAGAGATTCCAGTTCTGTTTGAGGAAGCAGATGGATTATGGATAAATCTTCAGGGGAAAGATCGAGAAGAACAAAAAGCAAAGAATAAAAAAGCTTGTGAAAAGCAAGGAAAAGAATACAAAGAGCAAAGTAGTGTAAAATCAGAATTAAAGTTACACGTTTCTTATGAAGGTTGGAAGAAAGACGATACAAGACATACATTAGTAGAAAAAATGTATATAGTTGGTTTTATGAGTTCAAAAGAAATGAAACAACGTAGGGACGCTAGAATATTTCAAAAGTATGATGTAGATAAAATACAATTAAGGATTCTTAATGGAGATGGAGCTAGATGGATAAATAAATTAGCAACAAAAGATACAATAAGACAAAAGGACAACTTTCATATACATCAAGAAATAATTAGAGATATACCAGAAGAAGAAAACAGAAGAATCATAGAAAAGTTGATTGCTGAAAGAAGATATGAGGAAGTACCAATCTTTCTAGAATATCTAAAATATGAATGTGGGGGCGAAGAAAAATATGTAAAGAAAATTGAGAAATTAGAAAGTTATTTAAGTGAAGGGTTACCAAGATACCAGGACATTTTAGAAGAAAAAAATATAGAAATGCCAGAAGCACCAGATGGAATTGAATATAGAAACCCTGGCATAATGGAAAGCCAAATTTTTACCGTACTTAGCAAAAGATTTAAAAGTGGAAGATTAAGTTTTGGTAAAATAGGTGCAACTTGTTTAGCAAAGATATGTGCAAGTAAAGTTGAAAACAAAGGGGTTATAGAATTAGAAAAATTAGAACAACCAATAGAAATTGATGATAGCATAGAACAATATATGTTAGAGATAGAAAAAAACTTAGAGGGTATTACAAATGTATTTAGAGCTAACGAAAAAATAGCTTCAAATAATATTTGTAAACAAGTAACATTAAACCCTAATAATCCAATATTACAGGCTATAAAAATGGTATCAATAAGCGACTTAAAATATATATATAAATTTAATTAAAAAAGTAGAAAAATATCTAAAAATGACTTGACAAAAATCTAAAAAAAACTATATAATAATTTTGTATTAAAAATTTTAGTATGTGATGTCAAAAAGAAAAAAATAAAAAAATTTTTTGGAAATGTGAATAGTTATGTGCTTAGAAAATCAACCAAAAGGACGATTGCCAACTATCACTTGACACATACCTAAAGAGATAAAAATAACTTGACAAATTATTATAAAAGGAAACTACTTTTTTACAAAGTAGTTTTTTTGTTTTTTATACAGTATACAGTAATGAAGGTGGAAAAATTGAGAAAAATTGAAAATAATAAAAAGTACATATCTGGAAATAAATTGCTAATTAAAGAATGGAATTTTAGAAGAAATGTTGGAATTAATCCAGTTATTACACTTGAAGATAGTAATATAAAAGTGTGGTGGGAATGTTTTAGAGGACACGAATGGGAAGATACAATAAAAAACAGAGTTAAAGGAGCAAAATGCCCTGGTTGTAATGGTAAGAAAGTAATAGAAGGATTAAATGATTTGAAAACAATGCGACCAAAACTAGCATTAGAATGGAATCAAGAGAAAAACGGAAAACTATTACCTGAAAAAGTAACTTGTGGAAGTAATTTGAAAGTATGGTGGAAATGTAAGGAAGGACACGAATGGGAAGCTGTTATAGCGAGTAGAAGTTCAGGTGTAGGCTGTCCTTATTGTGCAAGTAGAAAAATTGATAAAGGATTTAATGACTTAGCAAGTAAATGTCCTGAAGTCGCAAAAGAATGGAATTATGAAAAAAACAAAGAATTGAAACCATCAATGGTTACAGCTAGTTCTAATAAAAAAGTATGGTGGAAGTGTGCAAAAGGACACGAGTGGGAAACTGTAATTTGTGCAAGAACAAGGGGAAATGGTTGTCCCTATTGTAGTGGAAAAAGAGCAGTGTCAGGAATAAATGACCTAGAGTCAAAATGTCCTGATTTAGCAAAACAATGGGATATTGAAAAAAATGGAGGAGTAACACCTGATCAAGTAACATATCAAAGTCATAAAAAGGTATGGTGGAAGTGTGATAAAGGGCATAGTTATGCCAGTGCTATTTCAGGGAGAGTTAAAGGTAACGGTTGCCCTATTTGTGCCAATAAATTGATTGTAAAAGGAATCAATGATCTAGCAACTACTAACCCTATATTAGCAAGTGAATGGAATTATGAAAAGAATGGAGAACTAACACCATATAATGTTGGAAGTGGTTCTAACAAGAGAGTATGGTGGAAATGTAAAAACGGACACGAATTTGAAGGTGTAATAAACTCAAGAAATTATAAAAAATCTGGTTGTCCTGTTTGTTCAAGAAGAAAGATAATACCAGGATATAATGACTTAAAAACATTAAATCCAAAACTAGCTTCTGAATGGAATTTTAAAAGAAACAAAGGATTAAGACCTGATAAAGTAGCTCCTGGATCAAATAAAATTGTATGGTGGAAATGTAGATTAGACCACGAATGGTTATGTTCAATAAATGATAGAAATATGGGACACAATTGTCCTATATGTCAAGGAAAAAGAGTAAAGGAAATAAACAAAATTTGAGAAAAGGATAAAAAATGAAAGAGAAAGAGAAAAAGAAAATAATAAGACGTTTAGATAAAATAGGAAGAATTGTAATTCCAAAAGAAATAAGAAAAAGATTTGAAATCCTAGAAGATGATCCAATAGAGATATTTGTGGATAAGGATACTATTATTTTAAAAAAATATGAAAAAAATTGTACTTTTTGTGGTAGTAGAAAAAAATTAATTGAATATAACGATAAATTAATATGTGCTGACTGTAAAGAAAAAATTGGAGATTTATTTGGTAGAGATAAAAAATAAAAAATTGTTTAAATGTGTCAAATATGATATAATTTAAAAAAAAATAAAAAGGAGATAATTATGGAAAAATATTATTGGCTTATACTAGGAACTATATTAGGATTATCAATTGCTGTATATTTTTTTGTAAGCAGAGAAGAACGAAGAGAAGAAACAATTGAAGTAACTAGAAAAGTGTTTTCTACAAAGCAACTTGATAATACAATGAAATTAGTAGTAGATAGAATTAAATTAAAAATAACTAAAGTTGAGAGAGAATTAACAGAAGAAGAAAAGAATGAAATAATAAAACAATGCTGTAAAGAAAACTTTAATATTTGATAAAGTCATAAATATAAAGGAGATATAATAATAATATGGATTTAAAGATAAAAACAGAAAAAGAAGAATTTCACGGAAGAACTTGTGGAATAATTAAGCAAGAAGATAAATTTCTAATTATGAGAGTCAATAAAAGCAATTACTATCATATACCAGGTGGTCATATTGAGATTGGAGAAGATTCAGAACAAGCTCTTATTCGTGAAATAAAGGAAGAAATTGGGTGCAATGTTCAGAAGGCAAACTTATTTGCAATACAAGAAAATTTCTGGATAAGAGATGATAAAAAATGCCACGGAATAGAATTTTATTATATAGTTCAACCTAAAGAATTATTGCCAATGAAAAATTATGAAAAAATTGAGATTGACAAGGGCGAAAAAAAGTTATTAGAATTTAAGTGGGTTACTTCTGATGAGCTACGAAATATAGATTTAAGACCTATTAATATTAGAGATATGTTAATAAACAAAGAAAATATAAAGACTTTAACGCATATTGTAAAAAGAGAAGAGAAATAACTCTAAATGAAGGAGAAAATATGGATAGATATGATTTAGCTATAGAAAGTTATATAAAGACTTTTGGAGATGATGATGATATATGTAAATATGTTTCTACTTGGGATTATAGTAAAAATGATTTTTATGAATTAGCGATAAAAATAGAAAAGTGTGTCAAATGTAAAAAAAGATATTCAAAGAAATATGTATCATTTCTAAGAAAGATTTATCTCAATACTATATATACAATGCTAGATACAGATGATGGATAATAAAATTAACATTTGAATTATTAGAAGAATTATAATTGTACGGAAAGGAAAAAATATGAAATATCGCCTTAGAAAAATATATGTAATAATAAGAAGAAAAATTGATAAATTTGATTGGTTTATAAAACGATATGTGGATCACGATATGTTTTTTTATAATAGATATGATGGAGAATAAAAATCTAGGTAGATAATATAAATTGGGTTCAATTTGACATAACGAACAATATGGTGTAAAATATATGTAAGAAAGGTTTTATTATTTATCACGGAAACAGGGAAATCTTTGGAAAGGCAAAATAAAAGAAAGGAAAGTGATGAATGATGAAACGATTTTTTGTTTTAATAGCAGTAATTCTATTAATTATATTTTCAATAGTAGGAGTTGGATTTTTAAAACATAAAGAAAAAAATATTAAAATAAATAATGATACACAAAATACTATTGAAGAAACTCAAAATAATAAAGAAGAACCACTAGAAGCAGTGTTAGAAAACGACACTGAACCATTAGAAGAAACAAAAGAAAAAGAGGAAGATATTGTTAAGGAAAATAACTTGGAAATAAATAACTTGGAAGTAAATCAAAATAAAGAACCAACAACAAAAACTAATGTATATGAATCTAATGTAAAACAAAATAAAGAACCAGTTTTAAATAAATCAAATACATCAATAACAAATGATAATACTAAAAAACAGGAGAACACAAAAACCAATATAGAACAGCCAGAAACAGTAAAAAAGGAACAAACAAAATCAGAAACACCAAAAAAAGAAGAAAATAAAACAGTAGAAACGCCAAAGCAAGCAACTACTACACCAATAAGAGAATATAAAATAAATCAAACCTATATTAACAAATTAAAAAACACTATAATAGCTGAAGTAACTAATAATATAGATAAATTAAGCAAATATGGAATAACAGAAGTAAATCAATATAAAATTATAGTAGATTCAAGTATTTGTACTTGTTATGGTGGAAATAGAAATGGTTGGACTTATGAAAATGTAAGTGCATATAATACTTTCAAATCTAGTATATTAAAAGGAACAAATTTAAAAGTATATGCAGTAGATGAATACCAAAATGGAGAATATATTCAAACATTATGTTATTACGGTCATTAAAAAAATTGACATAATTTTTTGCAAAAAAGTTGCAAAATCCTGCAGTATACATTCAAAAATTCAAGTGCTAGAATATTAATATGAAAAATTGTAGCAAAGAAAGAAGCTATTCAGAAAGAGCAGTCTGAATAACTTCTTTTTTGTTTGATTTTTACACTAAAAGGAGGAATTTTTGATGAAAAAAGTAAAGAAAAAAGTGGGAATCATAATGATAATTTTACTGTTGTTATCATCATATTTAACGCCACTTATTAATGCAGTAAATGCTTTTAGCGTTAGTAACGCATATATTTATTCAGTTAAAGATCCAGAATACCATTTACAGTATTGGAATGAAAGTAAAAATGCCTGGTATTATATTATAACAACGTATGTTGGATATACTGGAGAAGATGGAAAATTTTATCCTGCATATTGTCTAAATGCAGATAGACACGGTGTAGGAGAAGAAGCACCTTATACAGTAACAGTAACAGAAGCTATTCAAAATCCAGAAGTTTGGAGAGTTTTATATAATAGTTTTCCATATAAAACGCCAAGTGAATTAGGTGTAGAAAATGACTATGACGCTTTCTGTGCAACGAAACAAGCAGTATATTGTGTTTTGTATGGATATAATCCTTCTACAAGATATAAAGGTGGAGATGATAGAGGAACAAAAATTGCACAAGCAATTGTAAATATTGTTAATACAGCAAGAAATACATCAGGAAATTATACATCACCACAATGTTATATAAATAAAGTAGGTAACTTAACGAAAGAAGGAGAGTATTATTCACAAACATATAGTGTAAGTTCTAATGTACCTTTAAGAGATTACTATGTATATCAAATTTCAGGTCTACCTTCTGGAAGCTATTTTGCAAGTACAAACGGCAGTCAAAAAACAACATTTTCAGCAGGCGAAAATTTTAAGGTTTATATACCACAAAAAAGCATTGTATCAAATGTATCAGCATACATAGGTGTAGATAGTAGCTGTAAGACATATCCTGCTCTGTATGGTCAATCTCCTAACTCATCTTTACAAAATTATGCCTTGGTACTAGATCCATTTGAAAATGGAAGTGCAGACACAGAACTTAATATAGCTCCGACTGGAGAAGTAACAATAGAAAAAACAAGTGCAACAGATAATATTTGGAATGGAACATTATCAGGCTCTTTAATACCTAATGCAAAATATAATTTATATAATGACAGTATGAATCTGATTGGTACATATACAACCAATAGTGAAGGGAAAATTCATATAACAGGACTTTCACTTGGTACATATTATGTAAGAGAAACAACACCAGTTCCACAATATACAACTTTAAATGATACAACTTATTCTTTCAAATTAGATTTTATAGATGATAGTGAAACATTAAAAGTAAAAAACACACCTGTTCCAGGGGGATATTTTTCTGCTGTGAAAGTTTCAGAAAGAAATAATGTATGGACTGGAGTGAAGAAAGGAAAAGGCGTTTCAGGAGCAAAATATGGTATTTATGATACAAATGGAAATATAGTGAAATCTTATGAAACAGGTAAAGAATTAATTGCTATTTCAAAAGAAGACGGAAAAATTTTTGACAATGAAAAACTTCAAATCGGAGAATATTATTTACAAGAAATTGAAGCTCCAGAACATTCAAAGAAAAATGATAAAAAATATTATTTTAAAGTTACAGAAAATGGAGGACACGTTTCAGTAACAGCTTCAGATGATGTTGAAGAAGGTGGATATTTCAATATTTACAAAACTTCAAATGATGTAAATTTATGGACTGCAGAAGTTTCAGGAACACCACTTGCTAATGCAACTTTTAAAATAGAATACACAAATTTTGAAGAAAGTAAAAATTGGACTGTAACAACAAATAAAGATGGAAAAATAGTGGATTCAAACTATTCAACAGATGATTTGGAATTAAAACTTGGTACATATAGAATTTATGAGATTAAAGCACCAAATCATTACGAATTAGATGGCACAGAATACTATTTTAGAATTACAGAAAATGAACAAAAAGTATATTTAGAATTAGACAATACACCTGAACTTGGAAATAATGTGAAAATTACGAAAGTTGCTTCTGATAAGAATTATATTACAGAAACTGAAAAGGGACAACCAATATCTGGAGCAAAATATGAAGTCAGAACTGATTTTGATGAAAATACAGAAGTAACAAAAGATAACTTTTCAAACGGAAAATTGGTAGATACACTTGTAACAGATAAAAATGGTAATACAAAAACACTAACAGTTGGAAAAGGCACATATTATGTAAAAGAAGTATCTGTTCCAGATGGTTGGAAACTTGATGAAAAAGTATATAAAATAGAAGTTATTGCTAATGGAATTACACACAAATTAGAATTAGAAGATGAACCAATTCCACAAGGATTTTTTAATATAGATAAAACAGCTCTTGAAAAAAATTATTGGACTGGAGATGAACCAGGAACACCATTAGAAGGCGTTAAATTTGAGTTAAGAGATGAAGAAAATAATGTTTTAATGGAATTAGTAACAGATAAATATGGAAAGTTTTCAAAAGATATTCAATTAGATGTTGGAAAATATTATCTTTGGGAAGTTGAAGCCCCTGAATATTATATAAAAAAGGATAAACCAGATGTATTTGAAATAACTGAAAATGGTCAAAAAGTAACAATTGATATTACAAATAAAGTAGAAATTGCAGGATTTATGAATATAGATAAAACAGCTCTTGAAAAAAATTATTGGACTGGGGACGAACCAGATACTCCATTAGAGGGTGTTAAATTTGAACTAAGGGATAAAGATGATAATGTTTTAATGGAACTAGTAACAGATAAATATGGAAAGTTTTCAGAAGATATTATACTTGAAAAAGGTACATATTATCTTTGGGAAACTGAAGCACCAGAACATTACATAAAGAGTGATAAACCAGATGTATTCGAGATTACAGAGAATGGTCAAAAAGTAACAATTGACATAAAAAATAAAGTAGAAGTTGCAGGATTTGTAGATGTATCAAAAGTTGCTTCAAAAGATAATGAAATTACAGGAGAACAAAAAGATACATATATTCCAAACGCTAAATATAGAATAGAAAATATTGACACCGAAGAAGTAGTGGCAGAATTAATAACAACAGAACAAGGATATTTAGAAGAAAAATTAATGCTTGGAGCAGGCAATTATAAAATTTATGAAGTTGATTCTCCAAAATATTACTTAATAGATTCATCAATTTATTACTTTACAATTAGCGAAAATGGTCAAGAAGTATGCTTTAATTTTAAAGATAATCCAGTTGAAGTAAAAATAAATGTAGAAAAATCTGGAATAGTGCAAGCACAACCTAATGATGAAATAAGATATGATTTTGACGCAGTTGAAAGCTTATCAAATGTTCCATTAGATAACTTTACATTCATTGATAATCTTCCTTATGAGAAAGTTAAATTAACTAAATTATTTACTGGAATATACACAGATAAAGTTGAATTTGACGTTTACTATAAAACAAACCTTTCAGAAGACTGGATTTTAATAAAAGAAAATTTAGATTCAACGGTAAATAACTTTATTGATTTTTCTGGTGTAGAGCTTAAAGATAATGAAGTAATAACAGATTTTAAAATGGAATTTGGAACTGTACCAGAATATTTTAAAGCTAAAACAACACCTTTTATATTTACAAAAGTTAATGAAGATATAAATGCAGATGATATATGGACTAACTATGTAAATCTTTCAGGAACATATTTAGATGTAAATGTCAAAGACAAATCAGAATGGACTACAAAAACATATAAGAAAGAATTAACAATAAAAAAACTTCCACGAACTGGAGAATAAAAAGAATAGGCTAGTTTGGTTTAAACAACTATTCTAGCCTTATATTATTTAAACAAGAATTTTATCAATAGAATTTTTATTTAAGTAATATAAAAGGGAACAAAAGAAAGTATGGTAATGCAAATGAGTAGAGAAAAATTATTCAAAAGCAAAGAATATGAAGAGTTTATAAAAACACTTGATATTGGAAATGGCAAATATAAAAGAAAAGAAGTATTTAAAGATTTAATAACTTTGTTAGCATTAAGGATAAGCGATACTATTAAATATGATGAAAATAATGAAAAATACTGTATAAGGATATTAGAGAAATATAACGAAAAGGAAAGAGAACAGTTTGGATTGTTAAGTTATAGATTAACTAAAATCTACAAAAAAAGTGATGAAATAATAGATATTTTAGGACACATCTATACAGATATTTCAATGTATAACAAAGAATTAAAGCAGGATTTTACACCAATAGATCTAGCAAAACTTATGACTGAAATTCAAGTTGAATTGAAAAGTGATAAAGAAATAATCAAACAAAATGGATTTATGACTATCGAAGATAATTGTTGTGGTTCAGGAGGATTTTTGCTTGAGAAGGCAAATTGCTTAGAAAAAGAGGGAATTGATCCATCATTAGACTTACTTGTTATTGCAAATGATATTGATCCAATATGTGCATATATGACATATATTCAATTATATATTTATTCAATACCAGGAGTTGTAACAATTGGAAATTCTTTGCAATTAGAAACAAGAGAAACTTTTTACACACACAGATTGCTAGCCATAGACCTTGGTATAGAAAAGAAAGACATAGAAGAAAAAGAAATAGAGGAATAATTATGGAGAATATAAAACAAAAGAAAAAAAAGAAGAGTTCAAAAGAAAAAATAGAAGAAAATAGGAAAAAGATAGTAGATAGACTAATTTCTAATATGGAAAAAGGATATATCTTTTCTGAATGGGCGTGGAATAGAAAAGCATTTTTACCACGAAATGCAATAACAGGAACACCATATCAAGGAATAAATAGGCTTAATTTAAGTTTTGAAGCAATAGAAAGAAATTACAATGATCCAAGATGGTTAACATTAAGAAAAGCCAATGAAATGGGGTATACTATAAAATCAGGAGCAAAAGGAGTGTTTTGTGAAAAATGGATATGGCAAAAATTAGAAAAAGTGATAAACAAGGAAACTGGAGAAGTTGAAAAAGACGAAGATGGAAATGAAAAAAAAGTTATAATAAATTTAAAACACCCTATTATTAATTATTTTTATTTATATAATGCTAGTGAAATAGAAGGATTTCCGCCATTTATTGAACCAGAAATGAAAAAAGAAAGTAATATTTTAAACATTGCAGATAGTTTTATTGTTTCTTCAGAATGTCCCATAGAAGAAAAATTTCAAGAAAAAGCTTTTTATAGTCCAATTGAGGATACAATAACGTTACCACCTAGAAAATATTTCAAGTCTGACGAGGCATTTTTAGGAACGTTATTACACGAAATGAGCCACAGCACAGGAAATGAAAAAAGATTAAATAGAGATATAATAAATATATTTGGAACAGAAAAATACGCATTAGAAGAATTAACAGCGGAACTCTCTTGTGTATTTTTAGAATCTGAATTAGATGTAGATATAGATTTTACTAGGCAAGATCACATAAACTATTTTAATTCTTGGATAAAAGCTTTAAAGAATAATCCAAATGAATTATATAGGGTTTGTAATAATGCTAGTAAAAGTTGCAATAGATTAATAGAAAATTATGAAAAAATAATTATATTTGAAAATAAAAAAGATACTATTATGGAGTTAAGCGAATTAGATGAAAGTTTATAATTAAGTGGAGGTACAATATGAAAACAATGAAAGACTGGATAAATTCCGATATAGATAGTTTTGACATTTTCTTTTTACCAGGAGATATAGTTGGAGAAGATGTTGTTGAATATTTTAGAAACCTGGAAATTCCAAAAACTGATAATACTTATTTAATGCAAATGGGAGAACCACAAAATTTTATTGATGGAAAGAGTACATATATGACATTTGCAAAAGAAAACAAAGGTTGGGTATATAAAGGAAACTGCTATAAAGGAGAAAAAGAAACACCATTTGAAATATGGTTAAATACTTTTATAGAAGAAAAAGAAATTGATATTTCAGAAACATTTAAAAGCTCTAAAAAGGGAATATCAATGGATTTTTCGTATGAAAATGTTTTAGCTAATATAAAAAGTACATCAGAAAAAGAACAAGAAGCTATAAAAGAAATGCTTATTAAAATAGATTTTTATAATGGCGATATTAAAGAATATCTTAGACATTTATCAAAAGCATTGATACCAAGTCCAGAAGAAGTACAAAGAATGGAAGAAATTTATGGGAAAAGCATAAATTTAAAGATTGAGGAAGAAAATGAAGAATCAATATGAAAAATTATATTAAAAACAAATAATGTAAAAAGGAAAAATACAAATGATAAATAAAGGAATGATGACAAGTAACACAGAAGAATGGGCTACACCAATAAAATTTTTTGAGGAGCTAAATAAAGAGTTTAAGTTTACGCTTGATCCTTGTGCTACAAATGAGAATGCTAAATGCAACAAATTTTATACTAAAGAAGACAATGGACTATTAAAAAGTTGGAAAGGAGAAAGAGTATTTTGTAATCCACCGTATGGAAGAAAAATATCATATTGGGTTAAGAAATGCTATGATGAAAATAAGTTTAACAATACTTTTATTGTTATGCTTATTCCTGCAAGAACTGATACAAGCTATTTTCACGATTATATATATCATAAGCAGGAAATTAGGTTTATTAGAGGAAGATTAAAATTTAATGATGGGAAAAATCCTGCTCCATTTCCGAGTATGGTTGTAATTTTTAAATAATTATTGGAGGTATGTAAATGAACGAAACTGTTTTAAATAAAAAATTTATAAAACAATTATTAGAACGAAAAAATGATTTTAAAATTGGAGAAAAAGTGAATTTTATATATAAAAATGATAATGAAAACATTTGGAATCTAACCTTAAGAAGAGAAGAAAAAAAATATTCTCCATTTATATTTTCATTAGAAGGAAAAAGAATAGGAACAGATGAAACGTGGGGAAGGAGATATACAAGTTTAGAAAAAGCAATTTTACATATTTTAAATGACTTTAACGAAAATATTAATATAAAAAATAAATACAATAACATAGAAGAATATCTAAATAGCAAAATTAAATTAATATATAAATACGAAGAAAACGATAATTATTATTATGAAGATGAAGATGGAAACTTATATTGTGAAAATGGAAATTATAATATAGGAGATGTTAATTTAATGTATTGCACAAAGGACTTTGGAGAGCCACTAGGTAATGTTGAAGATATAGAAAGATACGAATTAATTAATAATCCAAAAGATGATCCTAACTATTTAAGACGAAAAAGCCATCAATATGAATATATGATGTTAAGTAGACTAGAATTAGATTGTAAATACTTTCTAGGAAATGGAAATGGATTTTTAGGTCATTTATATTACAAGGACATTGATAAGCATATTGCCGAAATGAAGAAAATATATGAAGCATTTTTAGATCAAGACAAGCCAAAATGGATTAGCTTATCAGATATAGAAAAATATAAAGAAAAAATGGAAGAAAAGCTAAAAGAACACAATTTTGAAGAACAGGATTATAAATACTTAATTAAATGTGATTTAAGCTTAAATAACAGTGTATATGAAAATCAATATTTATTGGTAGAAAATTATGAAATTCCATCAGATTTAGATGTGGATTTAATAGGAGATTGCTGTTTTAATTGTGATTGTGAAATATTAAACAAAAAAATAATATCAAAAATATATTCATTAGAAGAAGTAAAAAAATTCTGTGAATTAAACAAAATTGATATAGAAAAAAACATAGATAAAGAGGGCAATTTAATAATAGGAGCCTCAAGAGATATGATTATAGCAAATGATATGAATAGATATGATAAAGAGCGAGAATTAGAAGACAATATTGAAGAATTGGAGGAAAATAATGACTAGAAGAAAAGTATATTTTTATGATAATAAAACTAAAAAATTATATTCTACGCCAGAATTTAACGGAGATAAAAATGAATTTGCCTTCTTTTCCAAAAGAGGAGATAGCTGTGATAAAAACTTTGATGAAATCCTTAAAGAATTTAATGGTGTAAAAACATTAAAAGAGTTTGAAAATGCTTCAAATAATGCACAAAATTATTATCATTCTGGTTTTGTAAAAAACTCACTCCTTCCAATAGAAGAAGTGAAAGAAATAACATATAATGATGAAATTTATGTGGTAGATAGTGAGGGCAATCCATATTTATATAATCCACAAGAAATAAAAAGAGATTATATTCTTAATATATGTGATAGAGGAAATTTCAAATATAAAGATTTTACAATGAACGTAACAAAAATACAATATCCTGAAAAAAATTATAGTACATATATTTTTAAAATAGAGCCAATTGAAAATGTTTATTCTGGAATGGTATTATATTTAGGAGATTTTGCTAATGATGAAAAGAATAAATATTGGGGTTACGAATTTAATAAAAACTTTGAAACTATTATTAACAAAATTGAAACTTGTAAAGAGAGATTAAAAAAAGAACCTATAAAAGTAGAATTAGTAGAGTTGTTTAGTAAAGAGTATAAATATTGTTTTAAAGATGAAAATGGAAGATTATATGGATTAACAAATGGTGGAGATTGCATATTTCTAACAACATTAGATAATAAAGGGAATTGCGAAGGAAATTATGATGATTTTAAAAATCCAATCTTATGGGAAGATAAAAATATATATTCAATATTTTTACAATCTCACAATGATATTGGTTATGAAATGAAACATTTTGATATTCCAAGAATTGCAATGGCATACAAATTAAATTCATATATGACGCAAAAAGAAGATATTTTATATGCAGATACAATAAACAAAAACTTAAATGATATATATGATAATATTTATAATATACAAAGCATAGAAGAAAACTTTTTTCAAAAATATAAAACCGAGAGAGATATTAAAGAATTGAAAGATGAATATTACAAATTATTAGATGGTTGTATAGAAACCGAAATTGGAATAGAAAAAAATCAATCCGAAGAAGAAGGGGAACAAGAAATATGACAGTATATCAGTTAAATAGAGATGAATTAGTTGAGTTAAAGCAAAGATATTATTTTCAACTACATAATAAAGATATTAGTTATGATGAACAAGCTTTTATTGATAAACTAGTTACAGATGAAGAAATTTACAGAGAATATAAAAATACAATATTTTCATCAGATGATTTTTTCTGCAATTCAAATAATCAAGAGCTAAAAGAAGGAAAAGAATATAGATTTTATATTTATGATTTCCTAATAGGTTCTCATATTTTAACTGTAGATACTTTAAAATATCAAACAAGAGTAGACTGTTTTAATATTTATGGTCAATGTTACTCTTTTGGAAAGAAATGGGACAAGGTAACAAAAGCAACTATAAATAGAGCATTAAAAAGGTCTGGCTATGTTTATGATAAGTATATTCAGGAACATTTTACTAATCAAGAAAAAACATTAAAAGATAAGGTTTTGTTTAAATCAAATGATTATAATGAATGTATAAAGTTCATAGCTGATTATGGAGCTAAAAATCAAAATTGTACTATATATAAAGGCAAGGAATATGACAAAAGATATAAAGGATATTATAAAAGATATTTAGATATTCCAGAAAATAAAATTGGAGAAATATTAGAAGATGGAACTGTAAAAAAAGAATATTTTCAAGAAGGACATATTTATAAAAATATTTGCAATTTTTATAGAAGAAATGGAATTTGTTATATTTCAGAAGGACAAGCAGACAAAATAAGCAAAAAAAGTAAGCCAGGGGAAGATTATGAAACATATCAGACAATATATGAAAAAGTAAAAGAAGCCTATGAAAAAGCAAAAATAGATGAAAATAAATATAGACTTAATGATTTTGTGGAAACAATATTTAACGACTTAACTTGGCAATCAGTTGAAACCTTGACAATTGATTATATTGACGCATTAGATAATGAGTATTTCTTGAATAGTGATGAAGAATTGGAGAGTCAATAAAAAGGAGGAATAACAAATATGAGTTATGAGATAGTAAAGAGTATAGTGATAAAAAATGACAAGGTTTTTTCGAGAATAGAAAGTAATAATGTATATCCAAAAAGTTTTATTAGTGAAGAAAATCCAGGATTAACAAAAATACTTAATGAAGATGGAAAAGCAGAATTATTAGTAAAATTAGTTGAAGGTGGACTAGACGGATATTTAAGATTTCAAAAGAATGGAAACAAATTAGTCAAAGAACTAGAAGTAATTACGAACAAGCTGTGGGAAGATGAAAAATGTAAAAAATTAAAAAGTAATGTCTATTCATTAGAATATAAACTTTGGGATTTTAAAGAAGAAAACAATGAAAAGAAAGAATTAAAATTAGAATATGATAATCTAAATAATCAACTACATAACTATGTTAGTATGAAAGTAAGAGAGTTTTTTTATCCTAAGCTAATCATTCCATTTTCAATAAAACGTGAATTAGATAATGTTATTGAAATGTACGAAGAAAATATGGCAAATGATGATCAAGATATTTTTTCAGGAACAGAAGATAGTTACGCAAATGAAATGTTAAGTCAAGATTTATATAATGTTTTAAGCAGAAAGAATGTAGAACAAATAATGGCGTTAAATAATAATATATATGTATTATTAAATATTGATTTTAGAAATAAAAGCTATGACAAAATAGTAGAACAAATAACTGATAAATTGTATGATAAACTAATAAAAGATTTGGATAATATAGACGAAATAATAGAAGTAAAAAATGTAGCATTGGAAAAAGATGAAGAAGATATGATTATATAGTTTTTTGAAACTGTAACTATTGGCGAGCATATAAGGCTAACAGGTTATTAAAAAATTTGTCGAAAAATAATATACTGATACTAAATATAGGATATGAGAAAGGTTGATATTTTATGGAAGTAACAGTAAATTATGAAGATGTAGGTAATAAAATACGTGAAAGAAGAAATTTTTTAAAAGTAACGCAGGAGAATTTAGCAAATGACATTAATGTATCAGCTTCTTTTATATCTGACATTGAGAATGGTAGAAGGAAAATGAGTTTAGAAACAATGATAAAAATATCAATTGCATTAAAAACAAGTTTAGATTATTTTGTACTAGATAATGTTAAAGATATAAAAACAAAGAATAATATAAAATTTGATGAGCTAAAAAATATACTAGAAACTGTAGATGAAAAGAAAGAATCTATATTTTTAGATTTTGCAATCAATTCAGCTAAGTTCTTATCAAATAAAGGAAAATAAATATACATAAAATTTTGCAAAAACATTGCAAAATCCTGCAGTATACATTAAATTTTTTTAATGTTAAAATGATATTATCACAAAAATAGAGAAAGAGAGTAAATTCTTTTCTCTATTTTTTTTATAAAGATTTTAGGAGGTAAAAATATGAGTATTAAAGTAAAGTCATTAGGCTTAGTAAAAAATGAGGACATAGAAATTAAAGCTGTTGCTTCATTAGAAGTAGATGGAATGAAAATTGATTGGATTAGAGTAAACGAAAGTGAAAATGGAAACTTGTATTTACAATTCCCAGACAGAAAATTCAAAAAGAAATCAACAGATGAATTAATTACAACAAGATTAATGTATGCAGATAATGATGTATTTAAAAAGATTAGTGATACATTATTTCAAGCATATAAAGATAAAAAAGAAAAAGGAGAATTTGAAGTACCAGATATTAATGTTGAAAAATCAGGGGTAACTGTAACACAAGCTAATCCATTAAAAGATCAGTCAAAAAAGACAAAAGCAATAGTAAGTCTTGAAACGAATGGAATCTATTTAAAAGATATAAGATTAAATGAAAGTAATGACGGAAAATTATATCTACAATTTCCTAATAGAAAGACAAAAGATGAGGAATATAAGGATATGTTTTATCCTACAAATGTAGAACTAAGAGAAAAACTAACAGAACAAGCCATAAATTTATATCAAGAAAAACTAATAGCAAAAGAATTTGATGAATCAGCAAAAGAACAAGAAATTGAAGAAGGAGAAAGATAAAATGGAAGAAGAGGAAGAAGAAGAACTAATAATAACTTTGGAAATTTTTCCAAAAGAAAAAGAACTATATATTGCTGAAGAATCATCATCAGGAGCAAGTTATGGATTTAATAATATAAAAGAATTAGCAGAGAAAATACAATTTTATTTAGAAAATTATTGTGAAGAAAAAATTGAGGGCAAAAAAGAAGAAATAAATGAAGAAATTAGATAGTTGTGATATTTCATTTTTACAATTGAAGCTAAAAAACAAATGAAAAAGGAAAATAATTATGAATAATATGACAAAGAAAAAAGATCTTAATTTTAGTAAATTAGATATAGATATTATGTATGCGTATATACACAAAGATGGGAATAAATATGATGGATTAGCATATTTGTATTCTACCTATAAAAATGATGAAGAATTAAATACATATATAATGGCAAAAATAAATTATGACACTCATCAAACTAGTTTTGAGTGTGAAAAACTCTATTCAGTAATGACTCTTGCTATGAATAATTTTGAAAATAAGTATAAAGACTTATTAGGCGAATATTCAATGTTTACTGTAGATAAAAAAAGTTTAGAATTGGAAGAAGAAATTATAAAGAAATATCCTGAATTTGATTATAATAATGAAACAAAAAAAATCAATTTAGTAGTAGACAAGAACAAGATTGAAGATTTTTTTCGTAGGTATTGCTATAGAAAAACTATAAATGATATTGAGAAAATTTTATTTTATCATTTTGGAATCCCTATTACCATTGGAGATGATAACATACCTATGATTCAAAAGAACTTAGGAGATTTAGGAGTTTCCATCTATCAAAAGTATTATGATTGGTATAAGGACAATGGAAAATATGAATATACAGATTATACATCTTCTTTTTATTATGGGAAAATTGATGAAATAAACGAATATTTAGATGAAGTTATTGAATTTACAGAGCAAAATAAAGAAATAAGTCCAGAAAATAAATTATTGGTTATTGAAGAGGCTAATAAATATAAAGAGAAAATATTAGAATATGAAAAAACAAAAGATGAGCAAGAAGTATAGAGGTGTAAATATGTTAGATAATTCAAAAGATAAAGATATGATAATTATAGATTCAAGTAAAAGCATTAAAGAAAAAGAAGTATGGTTTGAAGATGGGATTTTAGTAGAAAATGGTGTTATTAATGCCCTTTTAACTATGGACGCAGGACAGGTTGAAAAAAATTTTGGACTAAAAGAATTAAATTATGATGAAGATTACTATGATGTATATTTAGACTACAATCCTAAAACAGATAATTGCGAGATAAATATTGTAGCTGTTTTAGATGATGATAGAAAATATTATAAATATTTACCAAAACCAGAAGAAAAAGAAATGCTAAAAAATTGCTTAGAAGAGTATATAAAATCGTATGAGAAAAAAAGTATAGAAGATATAATGGAGGAAGCAGAAGAGTGGGAACAGGAATGATAGATAATCAAAGATTTAGTGGAATCAATATTCAAATATTAAAAGTATGTAATTATAATTTAGATGAAATAGATAGTTTTATAGAACAATTTAAAGATTTCAGAAATGAAATAAAACAAAAAGATATATTGAGTAAATATGAAAAAATAACCAATACACAAACATTAATAAATGAACTGAATAAACTTAATGAATATGACTTAGATACACTTGAAAACATTGCTTATAGAATTGAAATGGATAACAGATATTATAACTCTGCTTTAAGAGATTGCTTATTGGAAGACATAGAAACAATAAAATTTAATAATCTTGAAAAAACATCAAAATTTAACGTGATTTTGGACGAATTAATTCAACAAGTAGAAGATATTGCAATTGATTATGCTATAAAACCAGAAGAAAAAGAAGAAATTGAACAATAAGGAGATACAAATGAATAAAAAAGATGAATTTAATAATTGGTTAGATAAGTTTATAGAGGAAAAAGGGATTAGTTTAGAGGAAACTTTTTCATTAGAAGTTGATGGAGTAGGACATTTATTTGATTATGAAAATATATTAGATCAAATAAAAACAGCAACAGATAAAGAGAAGAATGGAATTAAAACAATGCTTATAAAACTCGATTATGAAAATAGAGATATAAAAGCATATTTAAGACATTTAGCTGTTTCAATAGCAAAACTTTTAAATGCGAAGGTGTTAGGGATAGAAAGTGAAGATGTTAGAGATAAAATTGACAGAATGAAAGCAAAAGAAGATTTAATAAAGTTAGATTTAATATGCAAAAAAATATTAGATATTGATTTTAAAAATAAAAAAACTAATGATATTAAAGACAAAATAATTAGTAGTGTAAATGATAAAGCATTTGACTTAATTAAAGAATATCAAATATCTAGTGATGAATATTTGGAATTACTTGAACAAAATAAAGATTATAAAAGATTAGAAGAACGAAAACAAAGAATGGCTGATGATAGATATAATATGATTTGGGATAGTTGTTCGCCAAAAGAAATAGCCGATATTTTGAGAGGTCATTATGATTATTCAGATCAAGAAATTATAGATGAGTTTGAAGATGAAGAAACAAAAGAAGATATAAAAAAATATTTAGAAGAATTAAAAGAAATTGAAGAAGCTTCTAAAAATGTAGTTTTAGATAACGGATATACATTTGTATTTGAAAATGAGTATTGTTTTTCTAAATTAAAATCTTTATATGAAGATAATCAAAGACTTTCAAGAACACCAGATGGAAGAGAATTTGCGACAATAACCAATTCAGATGTAACTAAAGAAGCATTTTTAGTTAATTATGGAGAAGATATAGAAATTGTATACAATTTTTATAATAAATCTTCAAAAGAAATGGAAAGCTACGAAAATGAACTATTTGATATGAGTAATATTAATTCAAAAGAAGAATTAATAGAAAAAATGAAAGAGAAACTAGAACATTTTGAAGAAAAGTATAATAAGTTAGAACAAGATGAAGAAAATATGGAAGTTCAATGAATAGGAGAATTATATGAGTTCTGATTACATTAGAAAGTTAAAAATAGATAGAGAAAACAATATAATGACTGCAGAGATTGCAGATATGAGATGTAAACCTATAACTTACAGAAAAGTAGAATTATATAAAGGAATAGATAACTTTGATGAAAAATATGGGGAATTAATATATGCGTTGATGACTGGATTATATCACTTTTCAGATAATTCTCACGAACTTGTTAAACTAGGAAATGGAGAAAAAACTCTTTATGAAATACAAAATTATTCTGATGATTGTAGAGCTTTGGGCGTTTTAAAAGCATATCAAAAATATGAAAATAAAATAGCTCAAATACTAAAAGAAGGAATCGAAGGGAGAAAACTTGAAGTAATTCCTTCAGAATTAGAATTACATTATACAATGGAAACACTTCCTAATAAAACCTTTAAAGATGTTAGTAAAATATTTTATACATTGGAAACAATTACAGAAAATAAAAATCTAACAGTTAAAGAAAAAAAATCTAGTTATTCAGAATTATTAAATAAACTATTAGATGAAAAAGATAAAGAAAAGCCAATATTTACTCTATATAGGAATGAAAATCCTAATGTAATTGTTTCAGTATATCCATCATTAGAAGCTAATACATATAAAGATGATGTTTTCTTATCATATTATTTTGATATAAAAAATATTCAAACAAATTATGAAAAGATTTATGCACATAACGGAATGATGATAAGTTATTTGTTAGATGATGAAATACGAACAAAACAAGCATTACACGGAATGGAACAGCAATTTATAGAAGATGAAAAAACAGAAATAGATAAATTACAAGAAGAAACAGAAGATTTAGGAGAGCAAGGATAAATGAATATACAATTAAAATTAGGGGATTGCATAAAATTAATGAATGATATTGAGGATAATTCAATTGATTTAATTTTATGCGATTTGCCTTTTCAGAAGACAAAAAATAAGTGGGATAAGATAATACCTTTTGAAGAATTGTGGAAGCAATATAATCGAATTATAAAGGAAAATGGAGCTATTATTTTATTCGGTCAAGGTAATTTCTATATTGACTTAGTAAATAGCAACAGAAGTCAATTTCGTTATGATTTAGTATGGGATAAACAGCTCACTACTGGATTTTTAAATAGTAATAGACAACCATTGCGAAGACACGAGCAAATTGCAGTATTTTATAAAAAACAACCTACATATAATCCAATATTTACACAAGGTCAACCATTACACGGAAAAGGTATTAAATATAAAACAGCTAATGTAAAAAATCATAATTACGGAGATTTTAAAATTTTAGAAGATTATAGAAAAGGTAATACAAACAAATATCCTACATCAATAATATCTATTCAGAAAGTACACCCTTCTAAAACAATACACCCTACACAAAAGCCTTTGGAATTAATTCAATATTTAGTTAAAACATATACTAATCCAGGAGAAACTGTTTTAGATAATTGTATGGGATCAGGAACAGTTGGAGTAGCTTGTATTAATTGTAAAAGAAATTTTATAGGTATTGAGATAAATCAAGATTATTATGATATTACAAGAAATAGGATTTATGAAAAAATATTTTTTAAGGAGAATGTTACAAATGATAAAGATAATTGAAAAAGAACCATATAAAAACTATGATAATTGGAATATGAGAGAATGTTTAATGTATCCTACAATGATGATAAAAGATGGCAAAGAGCATTTTGTATTTAATAGGAGAGAACCAGAAGCAGAATATCAAGAACAAGAAAATCAAAAAAGATTAGAAATATTATATAGAACAGATGGTAAATATACAATGTTTTATGGAGAGTTTAAAAATCCATTTGAAATGCTTAGAGAAATTATTAATAGAAAAGATACAATAATAACAAATAGTAAGGATATATTTGATAGAAGAATGACTAAAGAAGATTCTGTTGATTTTCACGGAAATAGAGAAAATTATTCATCAGCATTTATGTATCGAATATATGATAAAAATTTAGAAAATGATTTAAAAGAAATTGTTGAACATATTAATAAAAAAGAGTGGGATATTGCAGAAAGTGTATTGATAGAAAATGAGAAACCATATAAAGACTTTAATACTAAAAAAGATGTAACAAAAGGATTAGACTATAATGAATTTATGGAACTTATAGACAGCAAAGTTGAGAGTGTTAAAGATTGCTTAAACTATGATACATTTAAAGCAGATATTGAAGTTTTAAAAAGTGCTAATAATGGCTGTGGGCTATCTGCAATAACTTCAAATAATTGGTTAAAAGATATATGTAATTTAAGTGAAATTGAATTAAAAAATTATGTAGATAATTATAAATTAGGATTATTAAATCCATATAACCAGGAAGAAGAGGAATTAGAAACGTAGAAAAGAGGTGGTATTAGTGGACGAAGAAGATCAAAAAAATAGAGAGTTTTTAATTGTAGGGCAAGCATTTTTACATACAGGATTAACAAAGGTTGAAGATTTGATACAAGATTATATTAATGCGTCTGAACAATATCACGATTCTTATTCTGTAGCTTTATTAAATAAAATTAAAACAGATATAGAAAAAATGAAAGATGTTGAAAAGCAAGTAACAAAAGAATCCATTAATTCAAAAGAAGCGTTAATATATTTTTATTCTGGCAAAATCATTAAAATATTCGATAAGACCACTCAATATGGTTTTTGTATAAAAAAAGACTATATAAATGATAAAATAACACAAATTCAAGGAATATGTTTGGATTTTAATAACAGTCAAATTATAGACATTGATGAAGAACAGTGTAAACAAGTAGAAGAAATATATTGTGAAAGTAATAATAAGTTATATCAATTGTCAATAAAAAAATTTAATAACAGAGATTATGGAAAAATACTATATGAAGATATTAGAAATAGTTTTTTAGTAATAAAAAAAGATAATGTATTAGAAAGATAAAATAGTAAAACTACTTAAATTTAAGTAGTTTATTTATTTTTTTCTAAAGTATTCACAAATCGAAAAAATATGATATACTATATATGTTTAATATAAAACAAAATATGAATGAGGGATATAATAACTTATGAATAAATTCAACGAATTAACTGAAAAAGAAATAATGATGTTAGAACAAGCAGGTTATTTTATAAAGCAAAATATAGATTATAATGAAGATGAATATAGGAGATGTGCAAACACAGTTGTAGAATATATTATGAGCCATAGTAAAAATGAAATACCCAAAATTGAAAATGAATTTAGTGGTATACTAAGAAAAATTATTTAATTTTAAAATATAAAAAATAGGAGGGAAAAATTATGTGTAAATGTTGTGATGATATACAAGCGTGGCAAGAAAATTTGAATGAGAATAAAACAAATGCAAAAATATTTTCAACTTTGGTCATATATAGGTGGAAAGAGGGAGAAAAAAAAATAGTTGGAAAGCAAAAAGGAAAAACGACTTTATCTCCGTATGCACTAAACTATTGCCCTGTATGTGGAAAGAAGCTATTATAAGCTATAAATTCAAAAATAATTATAATGAATTTATAGCTTTAAATCCTAGCAAAATATATTTATCCAAGAGTTGACTTTGCTCTACGATTTTTTCATAAGGTTCTCCATCTTCTATCATCTTTGTAAGTAAATCTCTATTTTTTTCGATCAATGATTGTAATTCTGAATCCATTTATCTACTCCTTTCAGGAGTAATTATACACCTTTGTAAGTGCAAAAAATGTCGGAATTTGTAAAAAACATAATTTTTTTGAATATTTTATAAAAATATGGTATAATTTTAATATATTACATAAAGGGAAGAGATGGTATGAAATATAAACAATTTGATGTAGTTGTTTTAAAAAATGAAAATAGGGCAACCATTTTAAGTATTATAGACACTAAATATAATGTTGAAATAGTAAATAAAAAAGGAAAAAGAATAGAAATGAAATTAATTACAGATGAAGAAGTTGATAGACTTTTATTTAGAAAATAGTAATACGACCACTGTTGTTGTTCGTGGTATAAAAGAATCTTTAAATGAAAAGAAGACAAAAATGAAATATAAATTATTGTAAAGAAAAGGGTATTGACAATGCTCTTTTTTTATGCAATATATTATGTGAAGTAATAGAATAACTATTGAAGAAACTGGCAAATTATGGTATACTATAAAAGGAACAATTTCAATTGGTAATCTAAACTCTACAAGGAAGGAGTTGACATTTATGAATCTTGAATATGTTCATAAAATATTAAACAAAAAAATCTTAGAAAATAAAAATATAGTAAAAATTTGCCTAGATGATTTTGAATTATCTATTCAAGATACTTGTGATTTTATACAATTGGCAAAAAAAGAATTAACTAAAGAAGGATATAAGATATATTCATCAGGAGAAAAATATCTGTTCAAAAATAAAACATATAAAGTTCAAAATGGAGAAATTATTGTTGCAATAAAATAATTTTTTTTAACAAAGAACTACTACTAATAAGAGTATATACACTAAAAAGTAAATGATTGATATTAATAAATATTCAGAAAATACTTTATAAAAAGATATTATTCAGTTTTCTCAAATTTTAGATACAAAAGATCATAATAAAATAAAAGTTTATATGAAATAAAAGGAGGAAATATGCAAGTACTTAAATATCATAATAGTGAATATCCTATTGGAATCTTATGGAATATGGGGAATAAATATGCACGAGAAATGATGTTAAAAATAGCCCTTATGGAAGATGTTTTACAAGTAAAAATACTTGATTTAGGTAAAGATTATGAACAATTTGTATTAGATTGCTATGAAGGAGATGAAGAAGCCTATGAAGATGGATATATATATGAAAAAGTTAAAAATATGAATACTGATAATAAGAGAATTGTTGTATTTATATTCAATGTAGATAACCCAACCTATCAGCAAGCAGAAGACGGAAAAATTCAATGTATAGAAGCAAGACAAGTGAAGCAAAGAATTAGAAAAGAATATTCAAGTAAAATAGATAGATATTTTTTTGATAATTTAATACATATTTCAGATAATGTTGAAGAAGCAAAAAGGACATTAAATACAGTAAATAAATATGATAAATATACAATTGGAAATTATGTTAGAAAAGGTTATAAATCAATACTGAATGAAAGTACAAAATGTCAAAGTAAATCGTATGTTAGTTTTCTGGAGAATTTAAGAGGAGATAAAGATGAAAGAGAATAATAAAAGATATGCGTTAATATTAGCAGGTGGAAAAGGAAGTCGTTTATGGCCTATTAGTACAACTAATAAGCCAAAACAATATTTAAACTTATATTCAAATAATATTATGATAAACGAAACTATAAAAAGAATAGAAAGTATATTTGAGTATGATAATATTTTTGTAATAACCAATATAGACCAAAAAGAACTAGCAGAAAGATATATAGATAACAGAATACCAAGAGAAAACATTATTTTCGAGCCAATGTCAAAAAATACAGCAATGTGTATTTTTTATGCGTCAATTAGAATATTAGAACAAAGAGGAAATGGAGCAATAACAATTTTATCTTCTGATCATTATATAGATGAAACAGAAAAATTATTAAATAATATTGAAGAAGGCATAGAATTAGCCAATAAAGAAGAAAACTTAGTAACAATTGGAATAAAGCCAACATATCCTGCAACTGGTTTTGGATATATAAAATATAATTATGATGATGATTTAAAATGTAATATTGTAGAAGAATTTAAAGAAAAACCTATATATGAAAAAGCGAGAGAATATATCGAAAGCGGAAAATATTATTGGAATAGTGGAATGTTTATATGGAAAATTACAAGTATATTAAAAAATTATAAAGAATTTTTACCAGAAATATATAAGTATAAAGAACAGATTGCAAATAGCATAAGGAACGAAAAAGATGTATTACAAAATATCTATAAAGATGTTGAATCAATTTCTGTCGATAAAGGAATACTTGAAAAATCTAATAAGATAAAAATGGTAAAAGGAGAATTTAACTGGTTAGACATAGGAAGCATTAATGACTTTTTTAAAATTCAAGAAAAGGATTTTAACAATAACGTAAAAAAAGGTAATTTAATTGCAGAAGACATAGAAAATTGTAGTATATATAATGATGATAATAGTAAAGTAATTGCAGTAGTTGGAGTTAAAGACTTAAATATAATAAATAGTAATAATGTTATACTTATTGCGAATAAAGATAAAATGGGCGAACTACCTAATTTAATCGAAAAAATAAAATGTGATAAAGAATTAAAGAAATATTTATAAGGAGAAAGTTATGAAGTCTGATAATTTTAATTATGTAGCTGAAGAAGGTAGTAGCAGAAAGTATATAGAAAATTTAAAGCAAAATGAACTAATTATCTATTCGCCAACATCACTTGAAAAGAATAATATAAAAAATAATCAATGTTTAATGGTAAATTGGCACGATCTAACTAAAAACATTAATAAAATAGATGAGTTTATTAAAAAAAATAATACAATATCTTCAGTAGTGAGCTATGGAGGTGGAAGCACTATTGATATAGGAAAATATATAGCAAATAAACTTGATATTGATTTTATTTGTATTCCAACAATGCTTTCAACAAATTCCTATGCAACAGATAAGGTTGCATTAATAAAAGAAAATAAAAAGATAACTTTAAATGCTAAAATCCCAGACAAAATAATAATAGATAATGAATTACTGAATTTATCAAAAGATGAAAATATATATGGGTTAGCTGATGTTTTTTCTATATATACAGCCTTGTATGATTGGAAAATAGCTGAAAAAGATATTTTAGAAAAAATAGATGATAATATATATAATATGGCGGAAAAATTATTTAAAGACGTTTTAGAGTTTGTAAATAATAATGAATTAAAAGACATATCAGAAAATAATATAAAATTATTTCAATTTATTGGAATGGCAGGATATATAACTAATTTATATGGTACAGGAAGACCAGAAAGCGGTTCAGAGCATATATTTGCAAAAGAAATTGAAAGAAGAATAAATATCCCACACGGAATGTCAGTTTCTATCGGAATATTAGTTATGGGATTAATGCAAGATAGAGATGTACTTGATATATTAAAAGCAATAAAAAAATTAAATGTTTTCGGACAAGTTAATAAATATGGCTTGAATAAAGAAATAATAGAAAAAAGTCTTATAGATTTAAAACCAAGAGAAGACCGATATAGTATAGTGAATAGATATGAAAACAAGTTAAATGAAAGATATAAGATTTTAAAAAAATTATATAATATAATAGATGGAGAAATAGAATTATGCTAGTAATAAATGATTTTTTTGTAAGGTATAAAGAAGCAGTATCAAATCAAATGGAATTGATTGCAAAAGCAAATAAAGGAAAGATTGTTTCTGCAACAAGATTTATGGGGCAACAGGCAATGCAACAAGAAGATATAAAAGATGATATTTATGTATATTCGCCCTTAAAATATATCTTCCAAACTGTAAAGGAAACATATAAAGCTAAGAATGAAAAAATTCACGTTTTTGAAGAAGAACCTTGTCTATGGAAGCGAATCTTATTTAACAAAACAGGCAACCCATTATATATATCAATGTATAGAAGACCAACTAAAAATTATGCAAAACATTTAAAAAAATATAAAAATTTGAAAAAAGTTTTTGTTGAATTACCACAACATAAAAAACTACTAATGGACTATGAAATAGAAAAAGGAAAAATAGAGGTAACACCAACACCATCTAAAATTGAAAGAAAGAAAAGTCAAAAAAAGTATGATCCTAATAATGTAAATATATTATTTGCAAGTTGGAACAATAAAGAGGGAAATGCGATTAGAGAAAGAGGACTAGAATATTTGTTAGAACTCTTAAAAGAAAACCCTAATTATACATTAACAATTCCATTAAGAGATAATGACACTGAAACATTTAATATGATTGCTAAAAAAATTGGAGTATCTGATAGAGTTAAATTACTTGAAATACACAATAATACAGAGATTTTAACTCAATTATTTGATGATTCGGATTTTGTCGCATTTGTACCACAAAAAAGGATAGTAAAAGATGTACCTAATTCACTAATAGATGGAATCGTTAGAGGAAAACCGATTATAATATCAGATGTTATAGATTTTTCGCAAGAAGTAAAAAAATATGGAATCGGAATAGTTGTACCAGGAGGAGAAAAAGCAAAAAAAATGATGATTGATGAAAATACATATACTGAATTAAGCAATAGAGCTTATGAATACTCTGCTAGAAATTCCAACGAAAACTATTTAAAAATTATTCAAGATTCTTATGATATGAAGAAAAAAGAAAAGACATTAGCTGATAGAATTAAAGTAAAACCAATACAACACAATGAACAATTGCCACAGAAAGAACAAGAAAGAAATGGAGTTGAAAAAGATGAAAATAGCAATAGTCAATACTTGGGCGATCTCTAAAAAAGCCGTTGGAGGTACAGAAAGATTTGTAATGGATTTAGCAAAATCTTTTGCAGATAACGGAAATGAAGTTGATGTCTATATGTTTTCAGGAAATACACATATAGAAGATGGCGTGAACTATATAAATATAAACTTATTCAATATGGTAGGGGAAGCAGATGAATATATAGTACAAGAAGCCTTTGGCAACTTTGAAACAGATAAATCATATTTAAGTCTAGCAGAAAAATTAGAAAGAAAAATTAATATGGAAAAATATGATTTTATACAATTAAATTCATTATTATTTTTAGAAGCTTGGAAAGATAAAAAAAGGATATTTACAATACATACAAATCCATTTGAATATATTCTTGCCTGGGGAGAAAAATCATTCAAAAAAGCAATTGATATGATGAAAAAATATAAAAATGATGATAACACAAAGTTTGTAGCACCATCAAAATTTTATGCAAATGAATATAAGAAATTAACTGAATGTGAAATTAGCTTCATTCCACACGCAATAGATAAATCAAGAATAAAAACAGACAAATCTGTAGATGAAATTTGTGAACAATACGATATAGATAAAAACAAAATAAAAATAATCGTTCCACAAAGACTAGAACCAAATCAAAAACAACCACAATTATTACTTGACGCTTGTTGTTTAATGAAAGATGAAGAAAAAAATAAAATTGAAATCATTTATACTGGATTAGATAAACAATATGAAAAATTTGTTGATTCATTAAAAAGACAAGCAAATGAAAATAATATAAGTATAAAAATAATAAGGTTTGATGATATGTCCGAAGCATATAAAATTGCAAATATATGTGTATTACCAAGTAAGTCAGAAAGTTTTGGATATTCTGCATTAGAATCATTATCGTTAGGAATATATACAATATTAAATGATATACCAACATTTAATGAGTTGGCAGTTGGAAACGATTATAATTATATCTTTAAAAATAATAAAAATGAGTTAAAAGATCATCTATTAGAAATTATAAACAACCAAATATATATAGAAAGAAAAATACCATCTGAAAAATGGCAAAAGCAATATGATATAAATATGTTTGAAAACTCTTATATTAATATGATAAAATAATAAAAATTTTATAAGGAGATTAACTATGGAATTAAGAGATTTATATGATGAAAACAAAGAATTAACAGGAGAAACAATTTATAAAGGACAAGATGTACCTAAAGGACGTTATTATATAACTGTAGTAGTTTTTATACAAAATAGTAAAAATGAATTTTTGATTCAAAAGAGAGTAAAAAAGAAAGATGGTAAATGGGCTACTACAGGAGGACACCCAATATCAGGCGAAACAAGTAAACAGGGGATAATAACAGAGATTAAAGAAGAATTAGGTGTTGATATAGTAGAAGAAAATATTAAATTGTTTAAAACAATAAAAACCGAAGATGATTTTGTTGATATTTATTATTTAAAAGAAGATATAGATATAAAGAAAATAAAAATTCAGAAAGAAGAAGTGGAAGATGTAAAATGGGCTACAATAGAAGAAATAAATGAATTAATAAAAAATGAAGCTTTTTCTGAAAGTCATACAGAATTTTTTGAATTATGTTTAGATTATTTAAAATTAAAATAGGAGATAAAAATGTTAGACAAAGCAATTATATTTGATTTAGATGGGACATTATGGGATACATCAATAGAAATTGAACAAGTATGGAAAGAAGTAGCCGAAAATTATAATATTAAGATTAATCAAGAAAAGATTAGACAAATAATGGGATTTACAAAAGATGAAATAATTGAATATTTATTTAAAGGAAATAGTGAAGAAGGAAATGAATTTATTACTAAATGTCAGGAAAATGAGAATAAATATTTAAAGAAAAATGGGGGACACATTTATAAAAATACAATTAAAACAATTAAAGATTTATCAAATAATTATAATTTATACATTGTGAGCAATTGTCAATCAGGATATATAGAAGCTTTTTTAGAACATTATTCCATAGAAAAGCATTTTAAAGATTATGAATGTTCAGGTAATACAGGATTAAGCAAAGAAAAAAATATAAAAGAAGTAATTAAAAGAAATAAAATTGCAAAAGCTATATATGTTGGAGATACAATAAAGGATTACGAATCGGCAAAAGCAAACGAACTAAACTTTATATGGGCTGAATATGGTTTTGGAGAATGTAATAAGTATTATAAAAAAATCAAAGATATAAAGGATTTATCAAAAATACAACTATTTGATTAAAAAGAACTAAGATTTATCCTTTTTGGAGATTATATTTTTGGATAAAAATGCGTTACTAATAGTGGAAAAGTTATTGTATAATTTAAAACAAAAATAGCATAAAAAAGAAAGTTTTGTATGAAAGAAATTTTTCCTGGTTTTCTACATTTTTTATTCTTTTATTGCAAAATATTATAAAATATAGTATATTATTTGAAGGTGGTTTATTTTGAAAGAAATGTTAGAAAAAGATATAAGTATATTAAAATTAAACAATGAAATAGTTGATTTATTACAGAAAAACAAGATTACTAAAATAGAGAGCTTAGCAAACAAGTCAAAAACAGAACTAAAAAATTTAGGCTTGATGGGTTATCAAATTTCTGAAATAGAGTTAAAACTTCAATTAGAAGGTTTAGACTTAAATGGAAAATATAAAATAAAAAGTAGATAAAGTACAAATTAAAAATAATTTGTATTTTTTTTAATACTAATATACTCCAAATGGGAGTACAAATATTATTTTAAGTATAAAAAATATATATAGTTTTAAGGAGTTAATAAAAAATGAAATATTATGCCAAAAAAGAAACCATTTATACAACAACAAAATATGAGAAAATATCTAAAGGAAAATTAAGAAAAATATCTATATTAAAAAATATACCATTTAAGGAATGGACTAATTTAGAATTAGAAGATTTGATTATGGAGTATGAAATATATTTTTTATTTATAAAACCGCAAGAATTACCAGTAAGCATATTAGAATTTTTGCATAATGGATTATATGAAAATGAATCTCTGTCTGAAGAATTAAAATCTTCTGAATTAGATTCACAAATGATACAATCATCAAAAATTAAATCTATAAAATTGAAAAAAATTAATTCTTAAAAAATATTTTACATCAATTCTATTTCTCAGGATATTTTGCAAAAAGTTTGCAAAATACTGCAGTATACTTTCAAGATTTAAGGTGTTAAGATAAGTATAACCAATTAAACCTAAAAATTCTTAAATAAGTTAATTAAAGATATAATTTACATTTAATTTTAAAGGAATATTAATAATTTCGCTATCGTTTTCTCAAATAATAAAAATATTATTTGCATTAAAAAACTTTTTTTTGCACATACTATTTTTAACTTTATTTGGAAAGGAAGTGATTCCTATGGAAAAAGAGGAAAAAGTAAGAAAATACAAAAATGATGAATTTAAAATTAATATAATATATGATGATAAAGGAAAAACAATTTTTAAAGTAATAGAAGAAGCATTTAAGAATTATTATGATTTGAAAGTTAACACATAAAAAAGTGGAGTAATTACTTGAATAAATGTAGAATTATATCAAAAAAGATGATATAATAAGAACGTATCAAGTGATTACTCCATTATGTTTTAGCAGGAGGAGGTAAAATGAGCTATAACGTAATGGAAAATACTAAACAATATAAAGTAGGAATTTATATAAGATTATCAAAAGAAGATGAGGAAAAGCCAGAGTATAAGGAAAGTGAAAGTGTTAGTAATCAAAGAAATTTGCTAATGCAATACTTAGAACAAAATAATTTAAAACTAGAAGAAGAATATGTTGATGATGGTGTTTCTGGAACAAGTTTTGATAGACCTGCTTTTAACAGATTAATACAAGACATTGAAAATAATAGAATAAATATGGTAATCACAAAAGATCTTTCAAGATTGGGAAGGGATTATATAATGTCAGGATATTATACTGAACAATATTTCCCTGAACATAGAGTAAGATATATTGCTTTACTTGATAATATTGACACATACCTTGATAGTTCTAACAATGATATTGCTCCATTTAAGTCAATTTTAAATGATATGTATGCTAAAGATATTTCTAAGAAAATAAAAAGTGTTTTAAGAAATAAGAAAGAAATGGGTTTATTTGTTGGAAAGGAAGCTCCTTATGGATATAAAAAAGCACCTGATAATAAATACCAATTAATAATTGATGAGCCTGCAAGTATGATTGTAAAAGAAATTTATGATAAGTATTTACACGGAATGGGAACAACACAAATTGCAAATGAATTATCTCAAAGAGGAGTACAGATACCTTCAGTCTATAAAAATATAAATCGTGGGAATAGAAGTTTAAAATATGGCTTGTGGTCTAATAGAACTATAAAACATATTCTTGAAAATGAAACATATACAGGCTGTTTAATCCAAAATAGATATAATAAGCTTAATTATAAATCTAAGAAGACAATAACTACTACAAGCGATAAATGGATTAAGGTCGAAAATACTCACGAACCAATAATTGACAAAGAAATGTGGGAAAGGGTTCAAACATTATTAATAAGAAACAACAATAGTAGAATTAGAAGACACGATTATATTTTAAGTGGGCTTTTAAGATGTTATGAATGTAAATCAGCTATAGGAATTTCAAAAAAAGATAATAGAGGGTATAGTTATGGTAGATGTCAAAGATATGTTAAGTATAGTAAATTCAAAGTATGCACACCACATTCATTTAACTATCAAAAATTAGAGAAAAGAGTAGTAAGTTTATTAAAAAAGATTTGTGAAATATATACAGATAAATCAAATTTAGAAGCAATCGCACAAAGTGGAAATAAAGTTAATATGGAATCAGTTTTAAGAAAGAAAATAGACTACTACGAAAATATGGTAGAAAAGAATAATAGAAGATTAGATAGATTATATGAAGATAGGCTAGATGGAGTGATTACTGTAGAAGATTTTAAGAGAATGTCAGAAAAAATTAAAGATGAAAGAGATAATTTTAATCAAACAAAAGTTGAATATGAAAAAAAGCTAGAAGAGTATAAAGAGAAAATAAAAAATGAAGATACAAATAAACTAGAAAAGCTAATTGATGAATTTTTGGCAATGAAATATCCAACTAAGGAGATTATGGGACAATTCATTGAAAAAATCGAGATTCATCAAGACAAACAAATTGATATATATTTCAGATTCCAACCTTTTAATGATATAATAGATAAAAAAATATATGCTAAATAATCATAGATAGGAAATAGGAATTTGTTCGCCACTATGGACTGTAACAAATGT